>JBILVW010000442.1:0-2646 GCA_044370205.1 Pirellulales bacterium
GCATCGACCGTGACGCCGCCGCCGCGGGCCCGCAGGCCCTGGATCCGGATGGCGGTCACGTTCGTCGACGAGACGCCGTCGCGCATCAGCGGTGCCACCTCGGCGTCGTAGTTGGCATTGACGTAGGCGACCGGATTGAAGGCGGGGTCGACCGTCGCCGTGAACGGGTAGTAATTGTTCCGGTCGGAGACGATCGCCGGAACAGACGTCCCGGCGGCGATCTCGAGCTTGAGATCGCTCCAGATGCCCGCCTCGACCGTGCCCGATTGCGTCACCACGCCGCTCGTATCCGTGCTCACCGAACCGCCGTCCGGCGAGTCGGTCGGTATGAACAAGAGTTGGTAGCCGTGGCCGACGGCATGGGATGAAGGCAGCGCGGCCCCCGGGTTGGCAGCGATCTGGATATTGCCCACGCTCCTCACCACCGCCCCGCTCTTGATATCGAGCGCCGCGTGGCTGGTGAGATTCGTCTCCCCGTCCGCCACGGGGATGGCGATCAGCCCGCGGACGTAGCCGGTGGCCAGTGATTTGCCGACGAGGGACGTGCGATTGTTGGTCGACATGTCCTTGCCGGCGGTCAGATCGATGTTGCCCAAGGCCATGATCGTCGAGCCCGTGCCGACGGTCACGGTTTGTTTCGACGTGATGCCGATGGAAGCGGCGGCGGAACCGACGCTCGCCAGCCCCCACGTGTTGACGTAAGCGGTGGTGTTGGCATTGGCGGTGGTACAGGTGCCGACATGGATGTCGCCGGCGCTCTGGAGATTACTCTTGTTCCCCAGCGTGACGGTGTTGGTGAGCGCGGCTGTGATCTTCGAGTTCACGCCGGCTCCGGTGAGCAGGCCACCGCTCTCCATGGTGACCTTGTCGGCGGTCTGCAGCTCGTGCGACGCCACGATCGTAATGCTGCCGAGTGGGTTGTCCGATCTGATCGTCGCCGTGTCGCCGACCGAAACCGCCGCCGTGCTGCCGGTGATGTTGGACGTGGAAAGCGCCGCCGCTCCGCTGATGCCGCCGCCGGCGCCGCCACTGGCGCTGGCCTCATTTGAAGACTGCTGGATCCTGTTCCGCGACGCCAGCCGCACCGCTTCCCCGGCATCGACGGCGACGAGCTGCGTGCCCGTGCCGATCGTCGTGGTGGCGGAGGTGCTCGACGTGTTCGTGGCAAATGCGCCGCTGGCGCCCAGCATCGCGACGTTGGCCGAAAAGGCTCCGAGGGAGTAGTCGGTCACTTGATCAGCCGTCACTCGAATCGTGCCGGCGTAGATCGCGCCCCCCAAAGTCGTGCCCAGAATCGTGGCAGCCGCCGTGGAGGTGTCTCTCGTGGCGGCGGTGGATGCATTGCCGGCGATCGCCCCGCCGCTGCCGCCGGTGCTCGCGGCGGTGTTTTGGTTGTCGCCGGTGGCCGTCACCACGAGATCGCCCCTGCGAAACGCGCTCGAGGCGATTCCCGTGCCCACCTGCGCCAGCGTGGTCACCTGCCCGACGGCCGACGACACAGCCGCGCCGACGCCGATAAACCCGACGGCCACCGCCGTGGCATCGGACTTCTGGCGGGTCGTGCCCGCCGCCACGACGGTGACGTCGCCATCGGGGAGACGAACGTTGTCGCCGATTTGGCTCATGACGCTGCCGCCACCGATCGCCGAGGCGTTCGAGCCACCGATGCCGTAATAGCCGCCGCCGCCGGCGATCGCCTTGGCGTCGGCAGTTTGGCGGCCGGACTCAACAGGCGCGAGCGTGGCCTTCACGGTGAGGGCGTCGGCGGCGAGGCCCTTGCTGCCGGTGGAGTTCACGGCCGCGGTCACCGTCGGGGTCACCGTGGCGGTGCTCAGGGAGATGCCCACGCCACCGAGCAGACCCACTGCGACGCCCACCGACTCTGCGCGGGCGTAGGGATTCGCCGTGGCATCGATCAGAATGCTCGCGGCGGGAGTGGCGACCGAGCCCACATCCGGGCCGCCGCGGAGCACGCTCGTCGTGCTCGCCCTGGCGGTGACCGTCGGCGAGGATGTCGCGGTCGACTCCGCTCCCGACCCGCTGAAGACGCCGCCCGCCAGGCCGGTGCTCGAGACGCTGGCCGCGGTGTTGGCCCGGGCCGTCACCGCAATCGTGCGACCGCTCACGGTGCCGTCGACGAGGGCCGACACGCTGCCGTTGGCGGTGGCCGTGCCGGTGGACGATCCGATCGCGGCCAAGCCGCCGGCGGCGCCGTAGGTCGTGGCCTTCGCGTCGCTGGTGAGCGTCGCTGCCACCGTCACGGCCCCCGAGGTGGCGCTCACGTCGGACGTCGAACCGATGGCCGCCACGAGGGTCGGCGAGAACTCGGTCTTCGCATCGACGCCCGCAGAGGCACTGCCGAGGGCGAACGTCGTGGAAGTGGCCACGCCGAGCATCGTGCCGGTGAAGTCATTGGCCGTGGCGGCGATCGTCACGCCGCTGCCGCTGCTGACCGTGCCCTTCGAGACCTGAGCCGTGACGTCGCTTGTGTCTGCGTTGCGGATGGTGGAGGCGCCGATCGAGCCGCCCATGACGCCACCGGAGAGGGCGACCGCGGTCACGCTCGCGTTGAACGTGACGGTGTTGGTGGCGGTGATGCTCACCAGACCACCGGCCGCAAGCGCACTCCCGCCCAGCACGTCCGCC
>JBILVW010000443.1:0-2644 GCA_044370205.1 Pirellulales bacterium
GCTGCCAGGAGGCGTCTCGCGCCTCATGAACGAGCTACTCGAATCCGACGTCCCCTGGCGGTGCCACGTCATCGACTTCGCGCTCGTCACCGACGAGCGTTTTCGCGGGCAGGCCTACGAAGGGCGGGAAGTATGGCGAGCGGCGACCTAGGTCACGAAAATCTCGCCCGTGCCCTGTCGGGCCTGTCTCAGGCGCTCGCCTTGGATGGCACCGGCTACCCGGAGTTCGTCCGTGACGTGCTCGATGCCGGCCGCATCCAAAAATTTGAATACTGTGTCGAACTGTTCTGGAAATACCTGCGATCATGCCTCGTCGCGGAGGGCCTGGACGTGCCCAACAGCCCGAAGGCCGCGATCAAGGCCGGGCTCGATCGGGGCTTCGTGACGGAATCGGACTATCAGCCTACCCTCGACATGATCAGCGACCGCAACACGTGCAGTCATGTTTATCACCATGCTCTCGTGCCGGGCATTCTGGGCCGTCTGCCCACCCACTGCCGACTGATGCAGGCGATCCTCGTGCGGCTGCGACCTGCCTGACGACCGATCGCGTCAGTCAATACAGCCAGAGCCGCAGGCCGTCGCGGGATCGCCAGGCTGGCTGGGGCGTGTGGAGCATGACCCGCGCGAGCGATCGCACCTCGGCGGCCCGTGAGCCGATGGCCGCCCACTCGATCGCCGTCGCCCGCGCCGGCCGTGGCGCGGTCGGCCAGTTCCAGGCGTCGGCCACCTGGCCCCAGAGCGTGTCGAGCTCGCGCCGCCGCACATGGATCGCGTCGAAGCCATACCATTCACCGGGCTGCTCGATGAAGGCGGCCCCGACGTCGTCGGCCAGCGCCCGCAGTTCATCGTCGAGCCAGGCCGACGCGTCCTTGAGCGTGGCGAGCGGCAGCTGGCAGCCGGGTACGAACAGCGTCCGGAGCGCCCGGTAGCGGGCCGGCCCCACCGTGGCGATGCTGGCGAGCGGCAGGCCCGTAATCGCGATCGCCGCTCCGTGGTCGGCCAGCCGCTGCACGCTCTCCCGCAATGCCGCGGCCACCTGCGCCACGCCGAGCCCGTAGAGCAGCTCGTTGCCCACATCCGTGACGACAGCGACCGGCGGCCTGGTTACGGCCCGCGACTCCACCGCGAGCGACTCCCACAGGCCGCAGCCCAGAATCGACGGCAGCCGCCGCATCCAAACGCGGCTGTTCACGCCATAGGCCCGGCCGTGCCCTGCTGCCACGAAGAGATCACACGGGGCCGTAGACCGTACCCGCACCGTCGCCGCGAGCCGCGCGAGCCCGCGTGATACGTTGCTCGCTCCGAGCACGACCACCGTCTGCCGTTCGCCTTCCACGGCGTTCAGTTCCACCGCTGCCACGGTGTGCCCGCCGAGAGGCCCTGAAAACACGAGGCCGCCAGCATCGCGAACATGATGCCCAGAAAGGGCTCGCCGTGGGTGTAACCCCACCAGGCCACGGCCCCGCCGGCGATCACACCGATGACACCCGCGATCCGATGGGCATCCGCCACGCCGGCCGTGAGCAGTCCCTCGCGAACGATCTGCCCGCCGTCGAGTGGCGGCACGGGCACGAGATTGATGAGCGGCCAGAAGACGTTCACGTAGAGGAGGAAGTCGGCGAGGGCGTAGGCGAAGGGGGAGGCGAACTCACGGCCCTCGTAAAGCCCGAGCCGGGCACCGACCGCCTCGAGCGGAAACGGCACCATGTGGCCCATGCCCTTCAGCCCGGCCACGATCAGGGCGGCGAAGGCAAGCTGCGCGAGCGGCCCGGCCGCCGACACCACGAGCCGCTGGAACGGCCGCAGGTATCCGCGTCGGCCCCAGGTCTCCGGTACCGCGAGGCCGCCGAAGTGGTAGAGCACGACGTGGGCCGACTGGCCGAAGAATCGGTAGGCCAGCGCATGCCCGAACTCGTGCACGAGCAGCGACACGAAGACGGCGCCGACCCAGAGGGCGAGGAACTGGAGCAGGGCCCGCTGGTCGCCCCGCGAGAACGACTGGCAGACGTTCCAGCCGATGAGGGCCGCCGCCAGCCAGAACCAGGCCGACACCCGCACCCGGATGCCCGCGAGCGAGAAGTGGAGATCGGCGGCGGTGTCCTGCGGCTCGGCGAGCATTGCGGCATTATGCCGTGTTCCGGGATTTCCCATCTCTTCATGAAAGCCCCCCTGCGCAAGCAGGGGGATCATGCGGTGTCCGTCCCGAAGCAGCCCGGATGATCCCCCGGCTTGCGCCTAGGGGCTTGTATTGGGACAATCATCCCCCAGCTTGCGCCTAGGGGCTTGTATTGGGACAATCATCCCCGGCTTGCGCCTGGGGGCTTGGATGGGAAGGCAATCCCCCGGCTCCGCGTGAAGTCAGGCAGCCTGGCGGCTGACGGTGGATTCGACGTACCCGGGCACGGTTTCGCCCGCTGCGATCGCGAGCACAGCCGCCGCGGCCCGAGTTGCCGATCCGCCGCGGGCCACGTCGTGGGCCAGGCTGTCGAGCTTCTCGACGACGTGTCGTCGCACTGCTGAATCGGTGAGCCACTCCACGAGATGTGCGGCGGCCCGCTCGGCCGGATCGTGCACGACCAAATACTCCGGATAGATCGCGTCGGGGTCGGCGGGGGGCACGCCGACCGGTGGCCGCAGGACC
>JBILVW010000444.1:0-2641 GCA_044370205.1 Pirellulales bacterium
GCACTCGACATGATCGCACTGCTCGACTCGCTGCCCCGTTCATCCGCTTCCACCCGCTGAGACACCCGCCGTATGCCAGGTCGCAGCCGTGCCCGCGAAGTCGCCCTCCAGGCCCTGCACCGGATGGAGTTCAATCCCGGCTTCGACACGCTCGAGGACGGGCAGGCATTGAAGAGCTTCCTTCACGGCCGGCTCCATTCGGGCACGCTCGCCGCCTTCGCCGCGGGTTTGGTGCACGGCGTGGCCCGCCACCGGGCGGAGCTCGATGCCGAACTCGACTCCCGCTCGACCCGTTGGCGGGTGTCACGGATGGCGGCGACCGACCGCACGGTGCTGCGGATCGCCCTGTACGAACTGCAGCACACCGACGCGCCCGGCCCGGTCGTCGTGGACGAGGCGATCGAGCTGGCGCGGCGGTACGGCACCGAGGCGTCGCCGCGGTTCGTGGCCGGCATCCTCGGGAGCCTGCTCGAGACGCCGCCGGCCAAGGCGGGGCCCGAGACCGCGGTCGGCGCCTGAGCCGTCAGCACCTGATTCGTAGCATCTGATTTCTGGAGAGCCCGCAGCGATGGCCCTGTTTCGGTTTGGACGCAAGCCCGGCGATGAGTCGGCCCAGACTCCCGCGACCGACTCGGCGGCGAACACGCCGGCCGACGTCGAGGCGGCGCCGCGGAGCTTCTTCGACCGGCTCAAGGCCGGGCTGTCGAAGACCGCCAAGGTGCTGCAGACGGACGTCCGCGACCTGTTCAAGCGGGAAGGCCGGCTCGTCGACGAGGAGTTTTTGGAAGAGCTGCGGGCCGCCCTCGTCCGCACCGACATGGGCCCCGCGGCCGCCGAAGCGATCGTGGTGGACGTGCGGGATCGGCTGCGGGCGCGGGTAGTCGATCCGGAGGTGGTGCTCGACTCGATCCGGCGGCAGCTGCTCGCGCGGCTCACCGGGGCTGGCGACGGCGTGGCGGTCGCGGCAAGCGGGCCGACCGTGATCCTCGTCACCGGCGTGAACGGCTCCGGCAAGACGACCTCGATCGCGAAGCTCGCGCGGCTCTTCACCCGCGACGGCAAGCGGGTGGTGCTCGGGGCCGGCGACACATTTCGCGCGGCGGCGGTGGAGCAGCTCACGATGTGGGCCGGCCGCGTCGGGGCGGAGATCGTGCGTGGCGAGACAGGCTGCGATCCGGCGAGCGTCGCCCACCGCGCCGTGGCCCGGGCGGTCGAGGGGGGCTTCGACGTGTGCATCGTCGATACGGCCGGCCGGCTTCAGACGCAGTCGAACCTGATGCAGGAGCTCGGCAAGATCCGCCGCGTGATCGCCAAGCAGATTCCCGACGCGCCCCACGAAACGCTGCTCGTCATCGATGCCACCGCCGGCCAGAACGCCCTCTCACAGGCGAAGGGCTTCAAGGAGGCGGCCGGCTGTACCGGCATCGTGCTCGCGAAGCTCGACGGTTCGGCCCGCGGCGGCGTGATCGTGCCCGTCGCCGAGCAGTTCGACCTGCCGGTGAAGTTCGTCGGCGTGGGTGAATCGGCCGACGACCTGCAGGCCTTCTCGGCCGAGAGTTTCGTGTCGGCCCTCCTCGACGGCATGCTGGCGGCAGCCACTTGACGGGTAGGCGAGGGGGTCGGCGAACGCTCGAGGAGCCTTGGGCCGCTGCGGCCCACCGCGACGAGACTTTTGCCGCCCCCGAGCCGGTGATGCTCCGTGTGCTGGAGCCTTGTATCCGGCACGTTTTGCCCCGTTTGCCTGCGGGTCGGGGAAACCTTGCGGCCTCGCGACCCGGGGCTTTGGGTGGCGGAAGGTGACGGCCGATACCGAGTCTGGGCGGGGGGTTTTCTTGCGTCACGGTTGGCGGACCGTGCGCTCGGTGACCCGTCAGGTGCCGAACGCAGCGATGGTCCGCGAGGGTCGCGGTCCATCCACCACGCCATCAACTGGGAGTTTTCGTGACCATGCGATTCATCAAGTTCAAGCTGCCCCTGTGGGTGGCAGGTGGCCTCTTGGCCATCAGCGTCTCCTCCGCCGAGGCCCAGGTTCCCGTCGTGCCCAACGTGCCGCAGGAGGACGCCTACCAGCTCCGCGCCCTGCCACCGCAGGAAGCCGCCCAGGAGGCCGCTACTGCCGAGGAGGAGGGGCCGTCCCGCTACCTCGAGACCGAGCTGCTGAAGAGCCGCGGGATCAACACCTACGGCTGGGTGGCTGCCGGCATTGGTGGCAACAACTGGGGCGCGCCGTGGAACGGACCGATCACGTTCAACGACCGCAACTGGATGGGCCAGATGAACCAGCTCTATCTCGTGAACGAGAAGACACTCGACACGGGTGACGGTGGCTGGGACTGGGGCGGTCGCGTCGACCTGCTCTACGGTACCGACTACATCTACACGACGGCCCGCGGTCTCGACGCCGCGCGGGCCGGCGACCCGATCGGGCTCGGTGCTCCGCGGTGGGGTTCGAACAAGTACTACGGCCTGGCGATGCCGCAGCTCTACGGTGAGCTGGGCTACAACGACCTGGCAGTGAAGTTCGGGCACTTCTACACGATCATCGGGTACGAAGTGGTGCCGGCCATCGGCAACTTCTTCTACACCCACGCCTACACGATGCAGTACGGTGAGCCGTTTACGCACACCGGCGTGCTCACGA
>JBILVW010000079.1:0-9600 GCA_044370205.1 Pirellulales bacterium
ACGTCGCATGCTCAACTGACGTGGTGCGCCAACTCTGGCAGTCAAAATTCACCGGCGGCTGCGCGCGACCCCCGATCGGCTCCGCGTTGCCACATTCATAAGCCGTTCGCTTTCGTCCGCCGAGGCAGCGACCTGGGCAGCACCGATATCTCTCATGCAACTCCTTACCTTCACCGTCGCGGGCCAGGACTACGCGATCGAGTCGCGGCGGGTGGTGGAGGTGCTGCCTCTGGTGCCCGCCCGGCCGCTGCCGCGGACGCCGGCCTACGTGCGGGGCATCTTCACGTATCGAGGCGGCCTCGTGCCGCTCGTCGATCTCGGCGTGAGGCTGGCCGATCAACCGCCTGTCGAGCGGCTCAGCACGCGGGTCATCGTGGTCGACTTCCTGCCCCCCGGGGCCGCGACGCCCCGCCGGCTCGGTCTGGTCGCCGAGCACGTGGTCTCGATTCGCTCGGCGGAGGATGCCGAGACGTCGCTGCCGCCGCTCGACCTCCCGGCCGCGCCGTTCCTGGGCCGCCTGCTCCGGCTCGGCGGCCGCACCGTCCAGCTCATCGAGATCGACCGCCTGCTGCCCGACGATCTGGCCGCCGGCCTGTTTCCGGCCGCTGCGGAGGCCGGGCCATGACGCGGCACGCGACCACTCCTGACGCCGATGCCCTCGTCGAGCGAACACTCGAGCGCTGGATCGGACTCGATGCCTCGACGATCGGTCGCCCCGCCGTGCAGCGGGCGGCCCGCAGTCGCATGGCAACGCTCGGCATCGACACGACAGCCGCGTATGCAGCCCGGATCGATGCCGATGCCCAGGAACGCGATGCGCTCGTCGAGGAGGTGGTCGTCGCCGAGAGCTGGTTCTTTCGCGACCCGCAGGTGTTCGACTTCGTGGCCCGGTTTGCCTCGACACTCGCGTCGCTGCCGGGCCGTGCGCCGGTGCGGATCCTGTCGGCACCGTGCGCCGGCGGGGAGGAGCCCTATTCGATCGCGATGGCGCTGCTCGAGGCCGGTCTCTCGCCGGGCCAGTTCACCGTCGACGCCATCGACGTGAGCCGTGCCGCGCTCGCCCGAGCCGCCGCCGGCCGCTACTCGGCGAACGCCTTTCGGAATGCCGAACTGTCGTTCCGCGACCGCTGGTTCGTGGGAAGTCATGGCAGTAACCAGCTCGACGAGCAGGTTCGTGGCCACGTCGCCTTCGCCCATGCCAACCTGCTCGACCCGGCCTTTCGCGCGGGCCGTGAGGCCTACGACGTCATCTTCTGCCGCAACCTCCTCATCTACCTCGGCAGCGACGCCCGAGCCCGGGTCGAAGAGGTGCTCGATTCGCTCCTGAAGCCGGATGGCCTGCTCGTGCTCGGTGCCGCCGAGCCGCCGATCCTGCGGGGCAACTGGATGCCCGCGGGGGCGGCGTCGGTATTCGCGCTGCGGCGCGGCATCGCCGCGGCTGGCGGCGCGCGGCTGCCGCACGGTTCCGCCACTCGGCGATCGGTCTCGTCGCCTCCCAAGCGCCTCCAGACGCCATCTCGGGCCGCCGTGCCGAGCCCTGCAGAAAGCGTGCCGGCAGTCGCTTCGACCACGGCGATGAACGGGGAGAGCGATGCGGCGACCACGCCGCCGGCCGTCACCGACGTGCTCGCGCGGGCCGGCCAGCTGGCGAACGCCGGCCGGTATCACGACGCACTGTCAGTCTGCGAGGAGGCACGTGCGGCCGTCGCACCGTCGCCAGAGCTGTTTTTCCTGATGGGAATGCTGCACCAGGCCGCGGGCGACCTCGACCGGGCCGAGGGCTGCCTCCACAAGACGCTCTACCTCGACGCCTCGCATGACGAGGCGCTGCTGGCCCTCGCCCTGCTGGCGAGCCAGCGTGGCGATACGACGATGGCAGACACCTACCGGCAGTCGGCCGCCCGCGTGATGGCCCGCAAGGAGGCGACATGAGCGACGCAGCCCATGCCCGCAGTCTTCCTGTCACGCCGCCGCAGCCGGAGTGCTGGCGGACGATCGGCATCACCGGTGACAAGAGCTGTCCGGAACTCGCGACCTACATTCACTGCCGCAACTGCCCGGTGCTGGCCGAGGCGGCCCGCGCGTTCTTCGACCGCGGAGCGCCCGCCGGCTATCTCGATGCCTGGCGGGAAATTCTCGAGGAGCCGGTCGCCGAGGCCGAGGCGGAAAGCACGAGCGTGCTCGTCTTCCGGCTCGGCAGTGAATGGTTCGCCCTCCCGACCGAGGTGCTCGTGGAGGTGACGACGCCGCGCCCGCTGCACAAGGTGCCTCATCGCTCCGGCGGTGGCCTGGCCGGGATCGTCAACATCCGCGGACAGCTGCAGCTGTGCATGTCGCTGCACTCGCTCCTCGGCCTGGCGGGTGGAGCCGCAGCCGGACCGGCGGCCGTCGAACCCGCCGCACGCCTGCTCGTCGTCGAGCGCGGCGGCGACGCTGGCGTCGAACGGTGGGTGCTCGGCGTCGATGAGGTGATGGGCGTGCAGCGGGTACTCGGCAGCAGCCTGCGGCCCGTGCCATCGACCGTGAGTCAGTCGCAGGCCCGCTGCTCGACGACTCTCTTCGAATGGCAGGGGCATTCCGTGGGTGTGCTCGACGCGGGCCGCGTCTTCGCCGGCCTGCAAGGACTGGTGGCCGGATGACCAGCTCCATCGCGTCCGGATTTCAGGAGGCGACATCGACGAGCCAAAGCCGGCTCGCTGGCGGCCTGAGTTGCCTCGCTGGCGGCCGCACGCCACGCTCGGCATCCTCACGCCGACCAGCTCTCCTCTCCTCACGCAGCCGAAAGGGTGCCTCGTGGCTGAAGACCTGAGCGGCTTCTCGATGCTGGAGCTGTTTCGCCTCGAGGCGGAGAGCCAGACGGCCGTGCTCTCGGCCGGTGTGCTGGCCATCGAGGAACTGGAGCGCTCGCCGAGCACCGTCGAGTCCCTGATGCGGGCGGCTCATTCGCTCAAGGGTGCGGCGAGAATCGTGGGGCTCGATCCTGCCGTGCGGGTGGCCCATTCGCTCGAGGACATGTTCGTCGCCGCCGGAAAGGGGCAGTTCCGCGTCCGCCCGGAACATGCCGACCTGCTGCTCGCCGGCGTCGACTTTCTCTCCACCATCGCCCAGGCCGACGACGCGCTGGCGGCAGATTCGCCGTGGAACACGCGAGCCGACGAGCTCGTCGCCCGGCTTACGGCGATGCTCTCGGCGCCTGTGGGCGAGTCACCTGACCAAACTCCTTCTCCGCGGCCGGCCGCCGCAACGGTGGCCGTCCCACCACAGCCAATGGCCCCGGTGGCGTCGCTCGCCACGCCGCCGGCCGCTCTCCCTGTGCCAGTCGAAAGCTCTGTGCCGCCGGCCCCCCCTTCTTCTCCGACGGAGCCGCCCGTGCCGGCAGCGTTGCCGATCGGCGAGCCGGCCGACCGCGTGGTTCGCGTCTCGGCCGACAGCCTCACCCGGCTCGTGGGCCTCGCCGGCGAGTCGCTCGTGGAAACCCGACAGCTGCGGCCGTTCGTCGACTCGCTGCTCCAGCTGCGCACCGCGGAGGTCGAGGTCTGCGACCGGATCGCGGCCTTCGAAGAGCGGCTCAAGGCGGCCGACGTCCCGGTTCCGGCGGCGGTGGCCGCGATGCTCTCGGGCGTCCGCGACCGGGCCGACGCCTGCCTGACGCGGCTGAACGAACACCTCGAGGATTTCGAGGGATTCGCCCGCCGCAACGAAGACCTCTCGAACCGGCTGCACCACGAGGTGATCGTGAGCCGCATGCGGCCCCTGGCCGACGGCATCCGCGGCTTCCCGCGGCTCGTGCGGGATCTCGCCCGCACGCTCGGCAAGCAGGTGCGGTGGGAGGTCGGCGGCGACCAGACCGGCGTGGATCGCGACATCCTCGACAAGCTCGAGGCCCCCCTCTCCCACCTCGTCCGCAACGCCGTCGATCATGGGCTCGAGACCCCTGACGAGCGGGCGGCCGCCGGCAAGGGGACTGCGGGGACGATCCGCCTCGAGGCCCGCCACCGAGCCGGCATGCTTCACATCACGCTCACCGACGACGGCCGGGGCATCGACGTCGAGCACCTGCGGGCCAAGGCCGTCGGCCGCGGCCTCGTCGAGCAGGCCGTCGCCGACAAACTCTCGGAACTCGAGCTCCTCGAGTTCCTCTTCCTGCCCGGCTTCTCCACGAAGGAACGCGTGACGGAGATCTCCGGCCGCGGCGTCGGCCTCGACGTGGTGCAGAGCATGGTAAAGGCCGTCGGCGGCAGCGTGCGGGTGGCGACGCAGCCGGGCCGACAGACCGTGTTTACGCTCCAGCTGCCGATCACGATGTCGGTGATCCGCGCCCTGCTCGTCGAGGTCGGCGGCGAGCCCTACGCCTTTCCCCTCACGCGGATCGACCAGATCCTGTTCTGCAGCCACGCCGACATCCGCACCGTCGAGGGGCGGCAGTACTTCGACCGCGACGGCATCTCGATCGGCCTCGTGATGGCCTCCCAAATCCTCGACTCGGCCGCCGGCGATCCCGCCGACCCCATGCCGGTTGTCGTCATCAGTGATCGCGGCCACCAGTTCGGGCTCATCGTCGACGCGTTCCTCGGCGAACGTGACCTCGAGGTGCGGCCGCTCGACCCGCGGCTCGGCAAGGTGCCCGACATCAACAGCGCCTCGCTCCTCGAGAACGGCAGCCCGGTGCTGATCGTGGACGTCGAAGACCTCGTGCGGTCGATCGACAACGTGCTCGCCGGCCGCCGGCTGTCCCGCGTGGAATTCGAGAAGCTCGCGGAGCAGGCACGGCAGCGGAAGCGAATCCTCGTCGTGGACGATTCGATCACGGTCCGCGAACTCGAACGACAACTGCTCCACGCCCGCGGCTACGCGGTCGACGTGGCGGTCGACGGCATGGACGGCTGGAACGCCATCCGCTCGGGTGGATACGACCTCGTCGTCACCGACGTCGACATGCCCCGCATGGACGGCATCGGCCTCGTCTCGCTGCTCAAGGCCGACCCGGCACGCAAGGACATCCCGGTCGTGATCGTCTCCTACAAGGACCGCGAAGAGGACCGCCTCCGCGGCCTCGAAGCCGGCGCCAACCGCTATCTCACGAAGAGCAGTTTCCACGACGCCACGTTCATCGATACGATCATCGACCTGATCGGAGAACCCACGCGCTAGCCAGCTTCCTGCTCTCTTTCGGGAGGCGAGGCGATCGGCGGAAGCTCGAGGAGCATTGGGCCGCCGCGGCCCACCGCGACGAGACTTCTGCCGTCGGCGAGCCGGCGCGGTCACGAGGACGGAACATGCGAATCGCGATCGTCAACGACATGCGGGCCGCCGCCGAGGCGCTGCGGCGGGTGGTGACGAGCCTTCCCGACCACGAGGTCGCGTGGATCGCGGCTGACGGGGTGGAGGCGATCGCGCTGGCGAAACGTGACCGCCCCGACCTGATCCTGATGGACCTCGTCATGCCGCACGTCGACGGCGTGGAGGCGACGCGGCAGATCATGGCATCGGCGCCCTGCGCGATTCTCGTCGTGACGGCCACCGTGAGCGGCAACATCTCGCTCGTCTACGAGGCGATGGGGCACGGCGCGCTCGATGCCGTAGACACGCCGATCCTCGGTTCCGCGGGCGAGGTGAGCGGGGCCGGGGCGCTCGTCGAAAAGATCGGCACGATCGCGAAGCTCGTCGGCGCCACCGCGGAGCCTCGGAAGGCCGCGCGTCCCGTGGCCGTGGCGGCGCCGCCGCGGCTGCTCGTCGTGGGGGCATCGACCGGCGGGCCGAAGGCGGTCTCCGACCTGCTCCTCCCGCTGCCTCGCGACTGGAACGTGGCCACGCTCGTGGTGCAGCACGTGGACGTGGCATTCGCACAGGGCCTCGCCCGCTGGCTCGGCGACCGCACGGGCCGGGCGGTGCGGGTGGCTGAGCACGGCCAGCGGCCGGAGGCGGGCGACGTGCTGCTCGCCGGCACCAACGACCACCTCGTCCTCTCGAAGGGGCGGCTGCTCGAGTATCAAGCTGAGCCCCGCGACGTGTTCTTCCGGCCCAGCGTGGACGTGTTCTTCGAGAGCGTGGCGGAGCACTGGCCGCAGACTGGCGTGGCCCTGCTGCTCACGGGCATGGGGAGAGACGGCGCCCGCGGCCTCCTCAAACTGCGGAGTCGCGGCTGGCACACCGTGGCCCAGGATCAGGCGACGAGCGTGGTATGGAGCATGCCAAAGGCGGCCATCGACGCCGGCGCCGCCTGCGAAACGCTCCCGATCGGCGACATGCCCCGCTCGATCACCGCCCGGCTTCGATAAGCCGCATCACGTCGAGCACGGTCGCCTCGGTGCGGCCCGGACCGGCGATGACCTGCACGCCGCTCGGAAGGCCGCGGCTGTCGAGGTCGGTCAACGCGGCGGCCTGCAGCACCGGGTCGCGGGATGGGCGGCGGCCGGTCTCTTCATCCGCTCGCACGGTCGTCACGGGCACCGCCCCGGCGGCGAGGTCCAGGAGGTTGGCGAGCAGGCATGGGGCGGCGGCGAGGATGAGCCGCGCGGCCGTGCCGTGACGGAGGGCCGGCAGTGCCGATACCGGGCAGACGATGGCATCGCAGCCGGCCGCCTCAGCGGCATAGCGCGACGCGATCTCCGCGCGGGCGGCAACGAGCGTCGCAAAGCCGGCGGCATCGCAAGGACCCGTCGCGAGCAGCGCCTCCGCCTCGAGCCGGCGGCCCGTGAGCCGGGCGATCGCCGCCACGACGGGCCGCAGCCGCCTCGGGAGCGCCGCCAGCCCGAGCAGGCGGGCCACGCCGGGAATGGGCTGCGTCGCGCCGAAGAGCGAACGGACATGCCGGCCTCCATCCGCCGCCAGGATCGCAAGGTGGAGCCAGGCCGCCGCTGAGGACACGGCCGGATCGAGCCGCACGATCGTCGCGCCGGCAGCCTGCAGCCGTGCGACCGCCTCCGCGACGCCCCGCACCACGGCCGGCGACGCCGGAATCAGGCCCGCGTCGTCCCACCAGCCGATGCGGAGACTACCGGCCTCGGCAGCGACCCGATCCTGCCGCCCCTCGCCTGCCGACACGGCTGCAAGGGCCAGCGCCAGGTCGTCCACCGCTCGCGCGAGAAAACCGGCCCGCGGCCGCACCACCTGCAGCTGCGGCATCGTGTCGAAAGCGCCCCCATCGCCGACCGCCGCGCTCCGGGGCATGAGCGTGGCGATGCCGCAGGCGTGGGCCGGCTGACGCAGGCTGCCGGCCAGATCGTTGCCCACCGCCAGCGGCACGATGCCCGCGGCGACGGCCGCCGCATCGCCGCCGCTCGATCCGCCGGGGCCGCGATCGGCCGCGAGCGGGTGATTCGTCCGGCCCCACACGGGATTGTCGGTCTCGTGCAGATACATCGCCTGGGGCACGTTCGCCTTCCCGATGACGACCGCACCGGCGGCCTGCAGGCGGGCGACCAGCGGCGCGGTGGCGGTGTCGATGACGTCGCGGCGAGATTCGATGCCGAGCGTCGTCCGCAGCCCGGCGACGGGAAAACACTCCTTCACGCTCACCGGCACTCCGGCCAGCAAGCCCGTGGGGCAGGCATCGACCATCGCGGCATCCGCGGCCGCCTCGGCCCGCCGCTGCACGACCGCATTCAGCCGGCCATGCACGGCTTCGTGACGCGAGAGACACTCAGCCAACACCTCCACTGCCGTCACGTCACGGCCGCGCACGGCCGCCGCAATCGAGGCAGCGTCCGTCATGGGGCTCATGGGGCTAGATCGCATCCGGTCGATCCATAGCGACGGCCTGGTGGTTCTGAGACGGGAGGCGAGCAGGTCGGCGTGAGGATGCCGAGCGTGGCGTGCGGCCGCCAGCGAGGCAACTCATGCCGCCTGCGAGCCGGCTTTGGCCCATCGAGGTCGCTTCCCCGCATGTCGGACGCGGCCTAAAAATCCACCGCCACGGGCTCAGCGGGCATCGGCCGCATTTCGGCGGCCCAGATCACGTCGCCGTCGAACACGACGCCGGTGACGAGCAACTTCTCTCCGGCCACAGCGGCTGGTTCCTCCCGGGAGATGATCCCGAGTTCACGAGGATGTTCGCCGGTTTCCAGCATCACCTTCGATCGCCAGTAGGGCCCCACCTTCTTCGCCGAATCAAACGTGACCGGCAGCAGGATGCCCTCACTGTCACGACGGGCATAGGCAAGCCAGTCGCGGGCGAGCAGCGGCAGCGTCGCCGCCACCTCCTTCTCGGCGGCGATGCCCTCGAACACGGCGGCCACTTGATCGGGAACGCCGTCGAGAGGCCGCCCCGAATCGGCCGCCTCGTTTTGGAGTTTCACCAGCTCGTCAGCCGTGCGGGCCAGCGACCGGTACCAGCCGACGAGCAGCTTCTTGCCCGCAAGCTCGGTGTGGTTCTCGGCGGCCGCCGCGGCCTCGAGCGCCGTCGTGGCTTCAGCCACCGCGGCCTCGAGCGCGGCCATATCGAGCGGCGGCAGCGCGGGTGCCACCGGTTCGGCTGCTGCCACCGGCTCCGCGGGGGGCGCAGCCGGGGTCACTGCAGCGACCGCCAACGGATCGGGGTTCGTCGGTGCCGGAGCATCGGGATCGGGGAAGAGCGGATCTTCGGGTTCGGATTTCGGCGACTCGGACTTCGCAGCGTCGTCACCAAGGGGCGCCAGCGGATCGACAGCCGCCACGGCCGCGTCCAACGGAGCCGGCTCGGTTCCGGGCTCCAACGCCGGTTCAGCGCCGGTTTCTGCCGCTGGAGATGCCGGCTCTCCCGCCTGATCGCCGCCGGCCGGCGAAGCGTCGCCGCTCGGGCCGGCTGCGGCAAGATCGTCGAGCGACGGAGCGGCTGCCAGATCCGACAATCCGCCCGCCTGTTTCTTGAACCCGGGCCGGAACTTCTGGGGCAGCAGGAACGACATCGACTCCGGCACCTGTTTCGCGACGCCGAATGGATCCTTCTGGAATCCCCAGAGCAGGATCGCCATCGTGATCGGAATGGCCATCACGCCGCCGGCCACGACGCCGATCATCGGGCCGAGCCCGCCCCCCTTGGCCCGCGACTTGGCGGACGTCTTGCGGGGTGCGGTCACCGCCGCCGCAGCGGCGGCCACGGGCACGGTCGCCTCGAACGGGTCGGCATCGCCATCGGTCGCCTCGAGGCCACCCCATGCGTCCAGTCCCTCGGCTGCGGTCACGGCATTCGAGTCGTCACCCTCGGCCGCCATGTCGATGCCCGAAAAGCCGGTGCCAATCTCGATGGACGACTGCGAGGGCTGGTCCGTCGCAGCCTCATCCGGCGCAAACACGGAGAGTGGCGGTGCCGCCTCGTCCGCCGCGCCGGATGCAGACAGCTCGGCGGAAAGGAGATCGGCCTCGAGGTCCGACGCGAGATCCATATCTCCGCCGGCGTCGATCTCCGGCCCGTCGCCTGGAGCGGATTCTTGTGCCACTTCGTCGATCGACGGGTGTTCGTCCTGGGGCACCGCCGTCTTCTCGACAAACGAGAACGAAACCTCTTCCCCTTCCGAGCCGAGGTCATCGGCCACGAGGTCGGCCCACGGATCGGAGGCCTCATTTTTGTCGTCGTCGGCTGCCATCGCGGAAGCTCCCAATGTCGGTCGTAGGATCGGTCGC
>JBILVW010000445.1:0-2630 GCA_044370205.1 Pirellulales bacterium
TGGGCAGCGGCAGCGGGTGTCGGTGGGCCGGGCGCTCGTGCACGACCCGCCGGCGCTCGTGCTCGACGAGCCCACCAGCGCCCTCGACGTGTTCGGCTCCCGCGACCTGCTCGCGTTGCTGGCCGACCTCAAGCACGAGGGGCACGCGATCCTGCTCTCCACGCATCGGCTCCACGAAATCGAGCATCGCTGCGACCGGTTCGTCGTGATCCATGGCGGCCGCGTGGTGACCGAGGGCACCCGCGACGCCCTCGTTGCAGCGGCGCCGGCCGACGGCCCGCCGACGCTCGAGGCGGCCTTCTTCGCGGCCATCGACCCTGTGGACGCCGCGGGGCCGACGCCATGAACATGCCCGACTCACACGGGGCGAGCGGGCTGGGAGCGGCGCTGGCCATCGCGCGGCGGGACCTCGTCGAGTTCATTCGTGATCGCCGCACGCTGTTCATCACGCTGCTGCTGCCGGTGGCGACGTACCCGATTCTCGCGCTCTCGACGGCGCTGGGCCTGCGGACGGCGGCCGTCGAGATCGAGGCCGAGCGGGCCCCCACGCCCATCAGCGTCGTCGCGTCGGGCCGGGATGCGGGAACGTTCGCCCAGCGGGTCGCGGCCGTCGATGCGGTGACCACCGGCGAGGCGCGGCAGGGCTGGCCGGCGGCACTGCGGATCGACGTCGCGCTTCCCGCCGAGGCGAAGCGACGGGTGGATACGGGCGAGGCCGACCTCTGGGTGGAGACCTACCCCGGGATCGTCGCTGACCTTGACGGCGTCGGCACCGTGGTGGTTCCCGTACGCTGGGCCGAAAAAGGTCTGCTCGAGCCGCGGGTGCGGGAACAGTTCACCTCCGCGATGCAGGCGGTCGCCGCCGACGCCCGCAGGCGGCGGGTGGTCGCTGCCGGACTGCCCGCCGCGGTGCTCGAGCCGCTGCGGCTGGCATATCCCGACGAGAAGCCGGGAAACGAGGCCCTGCCGGCTCGACCGATCGCGCCGGTGGTGGCCGGCGGCGTGCTCGTGCTGCTCGCGGTGCTCACGCTCACCGGCGCCTTCTATCCCGCGATTGACGCGATCGCCGGGGAGAAGGAACGCGGCACGATCGAGACGCTGCTCATCGCCCCCTGCGCCGCCCGCGACATCGTGTTCGGCAAGTTCCTGGCCGTGTTCGCCGTCACGCTCGCGACACTCGTGGTGAACGTGCTCTCCATCCTGGGCACGGCCGCGGTGGCAGGCCGGTTTTTACCGCAAGGACTGAGTCTGGGCCTGCCGGCGAGCCCGCTGCCGATCGCCGTCAGCGTGGCGGCGTTCGTGGGGCTGGCCGCGCTCTCGGCCGCCACCTGCCTGGCGGTCACCACCGCGGCGAAGAGCGGCAAGGAGGCCCAGAACACGCTCACGCCGGTGATCCTGCTCGTCAGCGCGCTGGCCGGCACGGCGCTCCTGCCCGGCATGCGGGTGGCGAGCCCAGTCGCCGCGGCGCCGTTCGCCGGCCAGGTGCTGGTGGGCCGCGCCGCCTTCGAGGTCGGCACAACTGCGGCCGATTCGGTGACCACGGTGCTTGGCGGCCTCGCGGTCACGCTCGTCTCGTCGGGCCTGCTGACGGGACTCCTGCTCGCCGTGACCTCTTTGCTGCTCACCGACGAGGACATCCTTTTCCGTGGTCCCGACGTGGCCGCGAGCGGCCTGGCGCGGCCCGGCCGCCGGGAGCGGCCTACGGTGGTGGAAGGCATCGTGCCGCTCGTGGCCGGCCTCGCGGCGCTCTGGTATGCCCAGGGTCTCACGCCCGACGACCTGGCGCTGGCGATCCCGATGCAGCAGGTGCTCACCGTGCTCGGCCCCTTGGCGCTGGCGGTCTGGTGGCAGCGGGTGAACCTCGTCCGCACGTTCTCGCTGCGGTGGCCGGGATTCTCAGTCGGCCGCGGGCCGGCGGTCGCCGCCAGCCTGGCCGGTGCCGCGCTCGTGGGGGCGGCCGTATTCGGCCTCGGCGCCGCGACTCTCCTCGCCGTCAAGGGCACGAGCCTGTCCGTGGAGGCGGAGGATCTCAATCGCCGGCTTCTCGAACTCATGCTGAATCGGCCACTGTGGCTCGCCTGGGTGCTGATGGCAGCCGTGCCGGCGATCTGCGAGGAACTGCTGTTTCGCGGCTGGGTGCTGGCGTCGTTCGCGGGCAGGATGCCGTCCCGATCTCGGTTGACCGCGGCGATCGTGGCCCAGGCAGTCTGTTTCGCCGTCTTTCACCTGCTGCCGGAGCGGATGCCGCAGACCTTCGCGCTCGGCCTCGTGCTCGGCGCGGTCACCGTGGCCACGCACAGCATCCTGCCGGCGATCGTCTGCCACCTCGTGCACAATACGATGCCGCTGGCAGTCGTCGCCCTGGCCGGTGGCCGCAGGGCGCTGGCATCGGTCGTGGCCGGCGGCGCGTCGGCGGGAGGACTCGCCGACGTTCCTGGTTGGGTCGTGCCGGCGGCGCTGGCCTGCGGCGCGGTGGGAGCAGGGCTGCTCGTCCTCGGCAGTCGAGAAGGTGCGTCGTCCGCATCCAGTCAGCGGGAGCATGGAGCATGAGTCGCCACGGATCGTTCCTGATCGTGCTGCTGGGGATGGTGGCCCTCGCAGTGACGCCAGCCAGAGCGGCCGACGAGCCG
>JBILVW010000446.1:0-2623 GCA_044370205.1 Pirellulales bacterium
AACCTCACGACTCCTGTGTTCTCCGGCACGGCCGATCCGGGCGCAACGGTGACCGTCATGGCGGGGACCAGAGTGCTCGGCACGGCCGTCGCCGACGGGGCGGGCCGGTGGTCCTTGGTATCCGCCAGGCTGACGGATGGTACGTACGACATCGTCGCCACGGCCGCTGATCTTGCTGGCAACACGAGCCCCGTCGCCCAAGGCTATCAGCTCACGATCGACACCGTTTCCCCGATCGCACCGGCGCCGACGCGGATCACGGGCCGGCCGGGCGACGGCAGTGTGGCGCTCGTCTGGACGGCGCCGCGGCTGCCCGTGGCGAGCATGCGGATCGTTGATTACGTGATCGAATACCGAACGCCAGGGGGCGCCTGGACGCGGTTTGCCGACGGTACGTCTTCGGCGACCACGGCCACGGTCAACGGTCTCGCCAACGGCACGTCCTACGAGTTCCGGGTGGCGGCGATCACGTCACCCGGCCCGATGACCGGGTCATACAGCCAGACATCGAGCGTTGTCACGCCCCAAGCGAGGCCCGCTGTCCCACAGCAGTTCGTCGCCCAGCGGACGGCTTCCGGCACCGTGTCCGCCAGATGGGCTGCTCCGGCACCGGTGACTGGTGCCGGCCCGGTGACCGGCTACGTCCTCCAGTATCGCCTGACGAATTCTGCCAAGTGGACGACGGTCAACCTGTCGGCCACGACGACCGCACGCGTTACCACGCGGCTGCGGGCTGGTGCCAGCTACGCGTTCCGAGTCGCCGCCCGGAACGCCGCCGGCATCGGCAGTTTCACGAACGAGGCCGTTGTCACCGCCTGATGGTCGCCCGACCTGGCGGCGTCGTACTACCAGCGGCCCTCGATGCCGAGGGTCAGGCCCTGCACGAGCACGCCGCCGTTGGTGGCGAGCGAGCCCGACGTGTCCTCGCCTGGAACGAGCTGCTGACCGCTCAGCTGCTGCGTGGGCTGGGCGATGCCGGAGAGCCAGAGGGCGAAGTAGCCGAACCGGAAGTCGACGCAGTTGGTCACCGGCATCACGCCAGTCAAACCCACTTCGCCGATGAATCCGCAGCTGGCCGGCGACTGGCCGACCTGGATCGACACGGTCTCGCCTTCCAAAATGAACTCGTCGGTGGTGTAGGAGGACCGTTGCACGGCATTGTTGTAGTAGGCCCCCGCCTTGACCACCGAATCGACCCGCAGCCAGGGAAGCGTGAGCACCAGCAGTTCGGCCCCGATCTGGCCGCCATAGAGGCTGTTGAGCGTGTCGCTCTGGTAGAGGTCGTTGATCGGTGGATCGAACGCGACGTTCGTGTCCTGCAGCGAGAAGCTCTCCTGCCACTCGACCCAGCGGAAACCGGCCAGCCAGCGGAGCCGCGGGCCATCCGCAAGCAGGCGATTGAACTCGAAGCTCTGCAACCGGCCGCCGAGGTTGACTTCGCCGGAGTCGAAGGGCTGTGATTCGTTGTTCCCGAAGATGCCTGGGGGTGCGACGGCATACGGAAACAAGTCGTTGTAAGGCAGGTTCCGCTGGCTGCGGAATGTGCCTGCCTGCAGGTAGGTTGCCTCCCAGGCGTTGCCTGAGCACTTGTCGCGGCGGATGAGAGAGAACCGTGGTCCGGCGGCGGCGGTGCTGTCGAGTTGATTGGCGTTGAGGACGGGCGAGGCAAACTCGTCGCCGCTCTGGACGAGCATCCGGCCGGGTGGCGGATTCCGCCAGAGAAGCAGGGCATCGGCCCGCCCGATCCAGCAGGCGCCGGTTTTGTCGTGGATGCACTTCAAGCTCTGCAAAAGGCCGGGCGGATCGCAGTCGCACGCATCACCGACGCCGCAGTGTGTGGCTCCCTGCATCGGAGCACCATAGCCGCCCATGACGTTTGGTGGGGGGGCGCATGAGATGCCGTGCTGATGGGAAAAAGCAGGTGTATCCGAGGCGAATGAATCGTGTGGCGGAACGATCCGCTCGTCCTGGGAATAGGCTACACCGCCGTGCTCACCCACGAGCACTGAACTGGTCGGCTCCGATCCCCAGTCGGCTCGGGCCATCGGAGCCCGCGAGACGAGCACGGCGAGGACCATCGTGGTCGGGCTTGCGACCGCCAGAGATCCAAACAGCCGCAGAAACTCCCTGATTCGAACCATCATTGCTGCTGCCTCCGAAAACGCTGTGGACACTTCCGGGTGAATCGGTCGTGACGGTTGTCCGAACGTAGGACGTAATCCGCGATTTCGCGTCGGGCAAAATGGGTGAAGTCTGCGGCCCGCCACTTGTTCGTGACGCGGCGCCGACAGGTCCGTCCATTTGCCCAGCTTTCCCGCCCAGCCAAATTCGAGGAATCCTTGTGGAGAAGAATCCCTACGACCGATGGAAGTGACAGAATCGGTAGTGCCGACGGAGGGGGTAGGAATGACGTGCTTTCACATACTCAGGACCGCGATGCAAACCTTGAAGTTTGCGGCCATCTGCTGGATGGCCGGCTCATGCTTGTCTGTGTCCATCGGGAGCGCTGCGGTTGCAGACGAGCCAGCCGGGGTGACCGTCACCGATTCTGTCGGTGACGTACCCTGGGATGACCACGGCGGCGAGGCGATGGCGAGCGACGGACTGTTTGCCGGTCCCGACC
>JBILVW010000447.1:0-2619 GCA_044370205.1 Pirellulales bacterium
GATCGCCGCCGATCAGTCGCGTGAGGATCCCGGACATCGAGGGCCTTTCAGGTTACGTTGCAGCTCCGCACGCCATTCGATCACAATCGCAGCATCGGCCGCTGCTTTCACGGCGGGCGGCATGCGGGTGCAGCGTAACGAAGATTCCCGGTTCGCGTGAATGAAGACGACCGAATCCGCCATCCATCGCTCCCTCGGCACGCTCGACGACTTCCTCGCCCCGGAGGATATCATCCCGCTGCCCGCGGTCACGAACGACGAGTGGAGCACGATCCGGCGGGTGGCCGGTGGGCAGCTCGCCTGGCGGTTCTGCACGCTTCGAAACCTCTGGGTGCATCGCGGTCGATTTCTGACCGATGCCATCGGCTTCGCCTGGGGCGGCATCTACCGCACGCTGCTGGTTGGCTCGATCGTGGCGACGTCATATCGCAACGAGGGGCTGTTTCGGGCGGGAGAGCGGATCCAGGGCACCGGCGAATTTTTCCGCGGTAGTTTCCTGCTGCCGCGGTCGTCGGCCGAGTTTCGCGAGATCGCCCGGCTCGTGAATCTGCGGCACCACGTCGCGGGCGTGGTGGTGCCGCACGCTGACGGCGGCTACCGCGTGATCGACGGCTACGAGGCCGACTATGCCTACGTCGCCACCGCCTTCATCGAGGCAATCCGTCGCGGGCTGGCCACGTGCGGGCTGCCCCCCGAGAGCGCCCGCGGCCGTGCGCTCGGCGAGCAGCTCTCGACGGTGCTCTACCAGGTGGCGGGATACACTGGCCTGCGGCGCATTCCCCGCGACCTCGCCGCCCACGAGCGGTTTCGCGATGCGTATGACCGCCACCTTCGCAAACGCCCTGCGTCGCCGCGGCTGCGGCGGATGGCCCGGGAGATCGCCCACCGCATCGCGCCCGTCACGGCAGCGAATGCCGAGGAGACGGTCGCCAGCCACATCAGCCGCCACCTCGATTCAGAGACGGCGGCGTATCTCTTTCCGGAAGAGCCCGGAGCCGACCTCGAGGCACAGCGGAAGGAGTGGATGGGGCGGTTCCGCGTCCGCCGTCCGCTGGACGCCATTCGCAGACGATCGGCCGCCCGCGAGGCCGTCTGGAATCGGCCCGAAGTGGCCGCACTCCGCCGGGCCTACGAGCAGGCCGCTTCGGACAGCACCGACGATCGCCTCATCGGCGCGATCCTCCTGCACGCACTCGACGCCCATGACCATGCGGCCCGGCCGCTCGAACACCGCACGATCGACCTGCCGGCCGGCGAGCCGCTGATCCAACAGGGAGAGACGATGGGCGAGATGTACGTCGTGCTCTCGGCCGCGGCGCCGCTCGTGGTGCTGCACCGCACCGACGCGGCCCCGGAGCCCCGGCAGGTGGCCACGCTCGCCGCCCCGACGGTGCTCGGCGAGATCGGGATGTGGCGCGGCCAGCCGGCCGTGGCCACGGTGCTCTCCCGAGAGCCGAACCGGCTCGAACTCTTGGTGATCGACGCCGAGCGGTTCGCATCGCTCAAGGATGAGCCCGGCTTCCGGGCGGCCACCGCCGCCGAGGTGCAGCGGCGGTTGTCGCTCAACACGGCGCTCACGGGTACCCTGCTCGAAGATGTGGCCGCCAGAAGCGGCGACGCACGACTGGCCTCGATCGCGCAGCTCTTCCGCTATCTCACGGGTGACTCGCACGTGCAACTCGACGCGGTCATTGACCTGCCCGACGACGCCACGCCGGCGGAGTGCGTCGAAGCCCTCCGCCACCAGGTGGACGAGGCCGTGGCGACCGGCGGGCTCGCCCCCGAACTCGTCCGCTATCTCCAACAGGTTTTGACGACCATCGGCTGATCCAGAACACGCATGAACGACACGATCATCACGACCTGCCTGGCTGCACTCGGCGCACCATTAGACGGCGGGCTGCCCGGGCTCTTGGCACGCACCACGCTCGAACAACTCGAGCTCCTGCAGACGCCAGGCCTCTGGGGGCACGATCCCGCCGACAACTCGTATTGCCTCGCGGCCGATGGTGGACGGGCCCCGCTTCCCCCCGGCAGCCGTCGGTTCCTCGCCGCGATCGAGGAGGTGATCGCCAGGGCAGAGCGGCTCGTGGACATCGCATCGCTCGAATCCTTTGCCACCGGTGAGTTCGCGGCGGCGATCCGCCGGGGCCTCGCGCGGGCCGCCCGCTGCAATCGGCCGCTCACGGTTCGCATCATGTACGGCCGGCATCGGTTCGTGACCCAGACCGACTCCGACTTCGAAACGTCGATTCGTGACCTCGCAGCCGACCTGCCGATGGACAGCGGAGTGTGCCTGCACGCCTGCCGGATGGAAACGTCGAACCACCAGCAGCGTCCGTCGTGGAACCACGCCAAGATCATCGCGGTCGATGGCCGGGAAGCGATCGTCGGCGGTCATAACCTCTGGCACGCCGACTACCTCGAAGTGGCGCCGGTGCACGATCTCTCCGTCCGTGTCACGGGCCCCGCCGCCGGCGAAGCTCATGCCTTTCTCGACCGGCTCTGGGACTGGGCGGAACGACACCGAGCGATGCCCACTGATATCGGCAGCCTCTCCACGGTCTGCTGGTCCGGCGGCCGCATCGAGCCGGCAGGCCAGCCACGGCCGGTGACGCT
>JBILVW010000080.1:0-9554 GCA_044370205.1 Pirellulales bacterium
CGAGGATCGGCCCGTCGACGAGCCGCCGCCAGGAACGCGACTCGACGTCGTACACGTTGAACAGCGTGTTGCCGTTGCCGCTCGAGCCCGAGCGATACTGGAACGCGAGGCGACCGTCGGGAAACTTTAGAAACACCGGATATGTGCAGCGTTCCTCGTCGCGGCCGATCATCGCCTTCACCTGCTCGAAGGAGGCGATCTCGCCCGGCTCACGGGTGCGCCAGTAGGAGAGGCCGGTGGCGTGCATGTTGCCGGCGACGTGGATGTGGCCCGCGGAATCGGCTGCCATGGCGATCGAGTTGTGGCTGTCCCACCCGACGATGGCCGAGGTCTGCTTCGGCCCGCGGGGCGGCCCGGCCTGCTCCGTCGGCAGGCGGAAAAGCTCCCAGCGATCGCTGTCGAGCCTGCGGGCGGCGATGGTGAGGTGGCGGTCGGCGTCGTAGAAGGCGGCGTATTGCCGGCCTGCGAGGGTCAGCAGGGCGAAGCCCACCGGATGGCCGGCCCAGACGGGGGCGATGTCGATGGCCTCTGCGATCCGTTCCTCGGCCGCTGCCGGCGCGGCTGAGGATGCGGTGCGGCCCGTGGCCCGGGCCTCGTCGAGCGCGGCGGCGAGTTGCCGCACGACGGGCACTTCGGCCTTCGAGAGGTCGGTGGTCTCGCCGGGGTCGGCCGCGAGGTCGTAGAGCCGGTGCACCTTGCGGTTGCGACTGTTGCGGGTCTCGATCATTTTCCATGTGCCGGATCGCACGGCGATCGCATTGTCCTCCGTGTCGCCCTGGATGAAGGCGCTCGTGCGCTGCGGTCCGACCGGCGGCGTGCCGAGCAGCGTGGGCAGCACGCTGAACGAGTCTTCGCCGGCGTCGGCGGGGAGCGTTGCGCCCACGAGTTCCGCGGTCGTGGCGAAGAGGTCGGTGAGGCAGAGCAACTGATCGGAGACGGCCCCGGCCTTGATGCGGCCCGGCCAGCAGGCGATGAACGGCACGCGATGGCCGCCCTCGGCGGGTGATCCCTTGGCGCCGCTCCAGGGGCCGTTGGTGATGTGCCCCATCCGCTGGGCGTCGGCCTTCGCGGTGCGTGCCTTCGCCCGCACGTCCCCCGCCTCGCTCGCGAGGTTCAGCTTCGCATCCTTGCTGCCCTTGAAGTCCTTCGGGGCGCCGCCGTTGTCGCTCGTGACGATGAGCAGGGTTTCGTCCTGGATGCCCAGGTCAGCCAGCGTAGCCATGATCTCGCCCACGTGGGCGTCAAGTTCCTGGACGTGGTCGCCGAGCAGGCCGCACTGGCTCGTGCCGCGGAAGGGAGCCGCGGGCGTGGTGTGCGTGTGCGGCGCGCAGGGCGTGAAATAGAGGAAGAAGGGCCGCTCGGCGCTCGCGCGAATGAATTGCACGGCCTTGGCGGTGAGCGTGGTGTCGACGAGGTCGTCGACCCGGGGCTCGGCGACTCCTTCCGGCAGGTCGTTCGGCACGGGGCGGAATGCCTCGCCCGGCCGGCGGCCCACGATGTCGTGGTTTTCGATGAAGACGCGAAAGGGGTCGTTGTGGTTTTGCGGCACGCCGAAGTGCTCGTCGAAGCCAGCCTCGAGCGGCCCGGTGATGGGCGGACTGTTCCAGTCTTTGCTGTAGCCGAGGTGCCACTTGCCGATCGCGGCCGTGCGGTAGCCCTGGGCCTTGAGCATTCCGGCGAGCGTGAGCCGGCCCGGCTCCAGGTGATAGTCGTTTCCCTTCTGATGAAGCCGCCAGGGAGAGCGGCCCGTCATCAGGCCGTAGCGCGATGGGGAGCAGACGGAGGCCGGCGAGTGGGCGTCGGTGAACCGCATCCCCTCGCGGGCCAGCCGGTCGATGTTCGGTGTGTTGATCTTCGTCGCGCCGTAGCAGCCGAGGTCGCCATACCCCAGGTCGTCTGCGAGGATGACGATGATGTTTGGCTGCCGCGCCGGGCCCGCGGCGCGGGCGTGGCCCACGGCGGCAAGGCAGACGGCGACCGCGATGAGCAAGGTCTTCATGGCGTGGTCTCGCTAGGGCGCCGTCGTGAGCGAGAGCTTGACCGTGGTCGTCTGCCCGGCGCGGGGCTCAGCAGCGAGCGGGGTGGTCTTGAGCTCAGCGTATCGGGCTGGCAGGACTTCGTCGACCACGGCGATCCTGCCACCCGTCGGGTCCAGTGGGTCTTCCACGTAGCCGCCAAACTTCCGCTTGCTCACGAGCACGCGGAGCGGCACCGGCGAGACCTTCGCCCAAAACCGGCCGGCGCCGTCGGTCGTCGCCCCTGCCGGCTGGCCCTGGCTACCCACGGGAAACAGCTGCACGCTGGCCCCCGCCACGGCCGCGCCGTCGAGCGTGACCACGCCGGTGACGACCGTCGCCCGCGGGCCGCAGCCGGCGGCGACCGCGAGGCCCACGATCACCACGCTTCGAATCGCAACTGTCCGATCCAGCCGGGCTGGGCGAGAAGGCTGTGCGCTGCCGGCCGTCGTCGTGTCGGTCGACCGTCCCATCAGTATGCGCCTACCAGATCGCCTTCGGCCATCGTACTCAGCGCCTGCCAGGTGCCGATGTTCACCGCGTCCGTGACGAACCTCACGCTCCCGTCGCACAGGGCGATCACGACGCCGCCGGGATGCCGGCTTCGGGCGGCCAGCGACATCGCCCCGCGGCCCGACACGCGGCAGGGGAGGTAGGGCGTGCAATCCTCGAGGTCGTCCTCGACGCTGGAGTTTGGCGTGATGCGGGTCATGAACCCCGGCGAACCGACGTCGTTGAAGCGGTGGGGCCGGGTGTCGATGACCGAGTCTTGGGGCGGGAGCGCGACTTCCGACATGAGCAGCGTCTTCGACGTGCCGTCGGTGATGTCGGCGAACCGGGTGCGGTAGGGAAGCTGGTTGTGCCAGGTCCAGCCTCCCAGCCAGCCAAACGGAGCCCTGCGGCCCGCCCCGGCATAGGTCGATGTGCCCCAGTTGATGATGTAGTTCACGGCGCGCACGTTCGTGTTGTTGTTGCCTCCCGCTTTCGCGCCGGGACGGTCGCTCGGGCAGTAATACACTCCCAGCGGCGTGTTGCAGAGGGGGCGATTAGTGGCGGTGATGAATATCTCGTCGTAGTTGTACTTGGAGGCCAGGGTCGTCGCCTCCAGGTATGGCCAGAGCGACACGATGAACGTGCGGCGCGGCGGGTTGGCCGGAGCGGGAACGATACTCGCTTCGAGGCCCTGCGGATTCGTGCGGCTCGTGCCGTAGGGGAGCCGCTTGTGGACGTCGTGATGCGCGTGCATCGCGAGCGCCCACTGCTTGAGGTTGTTGGTGCACGACGCGCGGCGGCCAGACTCGCGGGTCGCCTGGATCGCCGGCAAGAGCAGCCCGACGAGCAGGCCGATGATCGCGATCACCACGAGCAATTCCACGAGTGTGAACCCGCGGCAGCGTGGGAAGTGGTTCATGGTGTGGTTCGCCAACAAGCCCCGGGCGGAAGCCCGGGGGTGCCGCGAATGCGGCGCGACCTCACGACCCCGTCGCTTCCGCTCCGGGCTTTTTGTGGCGGCGGCGGGCCCAAGCGGCGGCGGCGATGCCGAGGCCGGCCAGGGCGAGGGCACCGGGCTCCGGCACGACGACGAGAGTCAGGCCGCCGCCCCCGCTCGTGTTCGTGAAGTAGGCCGTGCGACCGGCGCCGATGGGAGCGGCCGCGCCCACGCCGAAGTTGGTGATGCCATTGAACGTCGACGAGGTCAGGCCGATGAGTGAGTAGGTGCTGTCCGCGACGGAGCCCCAGTTGATCGAAGAGCCGTCAGCATTCACGAGGCTCGCCACGCCGAAGTTGCTGGCGAGGCTGACGGCGCCGGTGACGTCGAGCGTGGGATCAAGCGGGTTGAACACGAACAGGCCGCCGGACGCGACCGTGAGGCCACCGGCGAGCGACCCGGTGCCGCCGATCCGGGCACTGCTCTCCACGGTCGTCAGGCCCGCGCCGGAATGGTTGCCGTTGACGAGAAGCGAGCCGGCAAGCACCGCAGTGGTGCCGCTGTAGGTGTTGTTGCCTGCGAGCGTGAGCGTGCCCGCTCCGGTCTTGCTGAAGCCGCCGGTCACCGCGCTCGAGATCACGCCGCCGAGCGTGAGGTTCCCGGCCCCGCCGATCGTGCCGGTCGCCTGGCTGATCGTAATGGTGCCGCCCACCGTGGCGGCAGAAGACGTGCTGTTGTTCAGGAGCCGGCTCGAGGTCTGCTGGAGCGTGATCGCCTCGTTGGCAACGTTGAACCCGTTGAGGTCGAGCGTGGCATTCGTGCTGACGAAGGTGGGGCCGACCGTCGAGCCCAACGCGGAGGCGTTGTTCACGATCAGCGTGGAGCCGGGCCTGACGCTCGTGTCTCCGTCGTAGGTGTTCGCACCGCTGAGGCGGAGCATGCCGTTGTCGAGCGACTGCACCGAGTTGATGGAGCTGCCGCTGATGACGCCGCTCACATTGATTTCGCCCCCGGTCCCGCCGGCGCGAAACCCTACGGCTGATGCGTTGGGCATCAGAACATTGCCGGACCATTCGGCGGCCGCGGCACCGGTGTTGACGAGAATCCCAGTCCGGGTGTCGGTCACCGAAATCGATTTGCCGCTGATGCTGTAGCCATTGAGATCGAGGTTGGCACCGTTGCCGAAGAGCACCTCCGTGCCAAGCCCCAAGGCATTTTGATGGTTGAGAAGAATCTTTCCGCCGCCACCTGCATTGCCGCCAATCCGGGCGATATTCGTGAACGTATTGTTGCCGCCGACGATCATGGTGCTCGTGCCGGTGATGGCGGTGAACGCCATCCAGTTGTTGGCGCCCGTCCCCGTCACAATCGTCGAATTGACTGTCATCGTGCCTTGGTCGACCCGAAAGCCGTTGGCGTGCAGGGTCCCGCTTTGCAGCGTGAAGTTGCCGGCACCGTTTTGAATCTGGCGAGCGGTGGCGACCCTCTGGGAGCCGCTGACGGTGATCGTGAAGTCACCGGCAGGAGTGGCAGCCACGGTGGCATTGCCACCAAACCATGCTTCGGTTCCCGACGTCCACGCCGTCAGCGTCGTGCCGCCGCCAGTGGTGGTCCAGAAGCTGTCGGTGCCCCAGGTGCCGTTGCCGTTTTGGAACCCGGAAGCCGTGCTCGTATCCCAGACAAGTTGAGCGAGACCGACCGCAGGTAAGGCCGCGGACACCGCCAGAGCGAGAAAAAAAGTCCAAAACCGTGGTTTCACAAGGAGCCCCCTTCGCTGATGCGTCTCTGCCGGCAGACCGTCCCTGAAGATGTAAGAAAACCGCCGGGGGCGGCATTTCTTACGCAATCCATCCGTCCGGATTTTTCAAAATCGCGACGGAAAGTATTGTCGCTACTGGACTTGCGGCTCGGACGCCGGATTCCCGCCCGCGGGGTCGACCGACACGCTCACGCTGAAATCATCGACCAAGGCCTCGCCCCGCCCGCGCACGGTGGAACTGCCGTAGGTCTGCAGGCCGATCCGGGGGCGATCGGGCAGCCGGATGCGCTCGCGCTGGATCACGCGCTGCCCGTTCACGGTCACGTCGGCCACGGGGCCGCCGTAGGCGGCATGGGCGGCGGGCGTGTCGTCGATCGTCATGAACACCTGGTAGGGCCCGATCGCATCCTTGTCGCGGGAAAACACCCGCGTCTGCCGGTTGTTGCCGCCGTCGATGCGGGCGGCCGCCTGGAAGTGTGGCGAGACCAGGGCGGCGAGCACCGCCTCGCGCTCCATCGCCAGCGGCGGATCGCCGCTGCCGTCGTCGATCACGCAGGCCAGCCAGCGGTTGGCCCCGTCGATTCCCGCCTCCGGAAGCAGGCCCCGAAAAGAGATGGCCGTGCGGCGGCCCCGCATCGCGGAAAAGTCGTGCTCCAACACGATCCGGCTGCTGCGTTGCTTGGTGATGCCCCGGCCGCGATGCTCCACGGGGATCGCCAGCTGGCCGTCGTGGATCGTCGCCACCCGGCCGGCGTCGATGTCTTGCCAGTGCAGTGTCGGCGGGTCCGTGGAGAAATTATCAAACACCAGCGGCGTGTCGGTGAACTCGGGAGCGGCGGTGGTCGCGGCGACACGGCCGCCGAAGCCCTGCTTCATCGTCAGGAACGTGCCCTCGGCGACCCGGCCCCGCGCCAGTTGCACGTCGCCGGAGATCACATGGACGTCGGTTCGCCCGTCGGCATCGACGCTGACGGCAAACTCGGTCCCCAGGTCGATCACCTCACCGGTCGGCGAGACCACGGTGAAGCCCTTCGCCGAGTGCGGCACGTAGGGGATGATCCGGCCGCTCCGCAGAAACAGGGAGTTGCCGTCGAGCACCTCGATCTCGGCCGGGCCGCTGAGCGTGACGAACGCCCCCGAGTGAAATCGCAACTGGGCCGAGCCCGCCACGAGCCGGAGCGGTCCGGGGGCGAATGCGGCGCCCCGCTCGATCTGGAGGCCGTCGGCCCATTCCGCATCGGTGAAGTCGGCGAGGAGGGCACATGCATCAATCGCAGAGCCGGCCGGGGGTGCTTCGCCGAGGTCTGGCGCCGTGAACACCATCACCAACGCGATCACGCCGGCCGTCAGCGCCGTCGCCACGAGGGGCAGGAGCCAGACGGCCGACCGTTTCCAGGCGTTCCGAGCCGCGGCACTGCGATTGTGATCCTGGCCTGCGCGATCTTCCTCCAGCCGAATGGCATCCGTCACGGCCCCGGCCGGTGGCTGCACGAGCTGCCAGGCCAGCATCGACTCCATGTGCATGAACGCGCGGTAGGCGTCACGAACGGCGCGGTCGGACCGCAGCATTCCCTCCAAGCGGGTCTGATCGGCCGTGGAGATCGTGCCGTCGACGAGCTGCGACAGGAGCGCGTCGAGGTCGCCGAGCGGTGGAGTGGGATTCGCGTCGGGCATGGGCGTGGGGGGTGCGGGCGGAGGCGGGCGGAAATCGTGGCAGGAAAAAGTCAGGGCGCGGTTTCGGCAAGGCGGCGATCCATGCACTCCCGAAGCGCGGAGCGGATTCGATGCAGGAGCTGCGAGACGGCGTTGGCCGTGCGGCCGAGCTCGGCACCGATCGAGGTGAGCGAGTGCTTGCCGTTGTAGCGCAGCATCAGGGCGGTGCGATTGCGGTCGGAGAGTTCGTCGAGGCAGGCTGCGAGCGCGAGCCGGCGGAGCTCGTAGCGCTCGGCGGCCAGTTGCCCATGCATGCGCTGCTCCTCGATCGCCTCGGAGGCGATCACGTCGAGCACCTCGTCGTCGAAGTGGGCCCGCTGGCGCTTGCGGGCATCGCGCCACTTGAGGACCTTGAAGTGGGCCACCCGACAGGCCCAGGCCACGAAGTCGGTGCCCGGCTCGAAGCGGTCGGCCTGCTGCCAGAGCGTGAGATTCGTCTCCTGGAGCACCTCCTCGGCATCGGTGAGATCGACGACCAGCGTGCAGATGAAGCCGCACAGCCTGCGCTGCGACGAGGTGAGAAGGGCGACAAATTCATCGCGGGAAAGCGCCATCGAGCCCGTTCCATCCGGATCACAACCAATATCTAGAAAACCCGCGAAACCCTGAATTCTTACGAAGTAGACGGGGATTCCTGCGAAATAGCCCCGCGTGCGGCAGTCTGGGCTCGCTGGGGCGGGCAGGGGTGGCTAGGCCTCGAAGCGGACGCGGCTCTCGAGCCACCGGGCAAGGGCCGAGAGCGGGAGCGTGAGCATGAGGTAGCCGGCCGCGAGCGGCAGGTAGCTCTCGAGCGTCGAATAGGTGAAGGCGTTGACCTCCTGGGCGTTGAGCGTGAACTCCGAGATCGCGATCACCGACAACAGCGACGAATCCTTTATAAGAGACACGAGCTGGCCCGCGACGGGCGGCAGCACGAGCCGCAGCGCCTGTGGCAGCACGACGAGCCGGAGCGTCTGCCAGGGGGAGAGGCCGATCGCGCGGGCCGAGTCGCGCTGGGCTTGCGGAATGGCGGCCAGCCCGCCGCGGAAGATCTCGGCCATGTAGGCCCCGCTGAAGAGGGCGAGCACGAGCACCCCGACGGCGAACCGATTTTCGAGGCCGATGGCGCTGGCGATCACGTAGAAGCCGATCAGGAGCTGCACGAGGAGCGGGGTGCCACGGATCAGCTCCACGTACACCCGCCCGACGGCCTCCACGAGCGGCCGGCGTGACGCGAGCGCGAGCGCCGTCAGGCCACCGATCACGATGCTGGCGACGAGCGCGGCGAGGCTGAGCGCGACGGTGGTCAGCCATCCCTGCACGAACTTCTGGCGATACTCCCAGACGCCGGCCCAGTTCCAGGCGTAGTCGACGCGGGAGAACGCCAGTGCCACGAGCGCCGCAAACACGACCACGACGATGAGATGAGCGAGCCAGCGAGGCATGTGCTCAGCGTAGCATGCGGCGGTGTGTGGTTTGGGGGCGTCGTTTGAGGTGGAGGGCGGGTTGGCGGCGCGTGCGCGGAGTCCCGTCGCTTCCGCTCCGGGCTTTCTGGATGCCAAGAAGCCCCCGGCGGAAGCCGGGGGACTCCGCGCTCGTGCAACAACCGGCGCCAGGCCCGGAGGGCCGGGTTCGTGCCAGCGGGCGGAGGCCCGCCAAGCGACGGTCGGCAGGATGCCGAGCCGTCGCGTGAAGCTAGAACGAGAACGGCAACCCCTGTTCCTTGAAGGCCCGCTTCTCTTCGGGGAGAAACTCGTCGCCGAGCCGCTCGAAGCCACCCGCGGCGCGATACGCTTCGAGAAACTCGTTTACCTGTCGGCGGAGGCCGTCGTCGCCCGGCCGCAGGCCGATCGCCCACGTCTCCTCGCGAAACGGCTGCAAGATTGCCCGCGTGGTCTCCGGATGACGCCGCTGATTGCGAAACACCGAGAGCGCGTCGTAGATGAAGGCGTCGGCCTTGCCCTGGGCCACCTCCATCACGGCCGCGCTCTCCTTGTCGAGCACGAGGAGTTTCGCCTTGCGAAGTGCCGCCGTGGCGAACGTGTGCCCTGTCGTGCCCTTCTTCACGGCGACGACGCGGCCTGGGGCGTCGAGGTCGGTAGCCGACTGCACCGGCGAGCGAGTGCCCACGAGGATCGCCAGGCCGATCGTCATGTAGGGGTCTGAAAAGGCGATCGCCCGAGCCCGCTCGGGCGTGGCCGTGAGCGACGAGATGATGCAGTCGATGCGGCGCGTCTTGAGCGCCGGGATGAGACCGTCGAAGGCGATGTTTTCGATCACGACCTCGCGGCCGAGGTGCCTGCCGAGCGCCTCGGCGAGCCGCACGCTCACGCCTGCCGGGCGGCCCTGCGGGTCGGTCATCTCGAAGGGCGGATAGGAAAGCTCCATGCCGACGCGGAGCGGCGGGGCGGCGGAGCTGACGGCGGCGGCAAAGAGCGAGCAGAGGGTCGCAAGGCGGGCGATGAACGGCATGGGCGACATGGATGGAGTGTAGCCAAAGGCGGTTGGGCTGCGGCAGAATGCAGGCCCATCCGCATCATATTTCTCCAAGGCCTCCCCTCGATGACTCCCCAGCAGCGTCTTGAATCCCTGAACCTCGCCCTGCCGCCGGCCCCAAAGTCTGCGGGCCTCTACAAGCCGGCCCTCGTGGTCGATCGCC
>JBILVW010000448.1:0-2614 GCA_044370205.1 Pirellulales bacterium
CCACAGCCCCCAGCCGATGGCCCAGCCCAGGACGCCTCCCGCCACGCTGGCCACGGCCGACACGGCGGCATAGAGAAAGCTCAGCCGCGGCTTCGCCACCGAGAGCGCGATCTGCAGCACGTCGGGCGGGATCGGGAAGAACGAGCTTTCGGCGAACGAGATCACGGCCAGCGCCGTGAGCCCGTGCCGCGAGTCGGCCCACGACAGCACCCAGTCGTACAGCCGCCGAATGACGCCCCGACGGGCCGGCTTCGAGACAGGGACATCGACCGCGTGATCACCGTTCATGCAAAGCCGCTTCCTGCGGAAGATGCGCCGCCCGTGCCGGACGTCGGCCAGGTCGATCGACCGAGATCTTAACGTTCTCGCTTACGACCGAGATAGTCGCGGGGGCAAACCCGTACCGGCACCAACCGCGTCAGGCCGTACGGGTGACGTGCACAGCCACCTCCATGGAATGCCGCCCACCTCCGACGCAGACGCCTTTGATCGGGCTCACGTCGGCATAGTCGCGGCCCCAGGCCACGGTGATGTGGAGCAGGCCCGCCTGGCAGTCGTTGGTGGGATCGACGTCGAGCCAGCCGGTGGGGCCTCCCCAGCCGGTGGGGCCACCCCAGGCGGCGAGCCAGGCGTGGGAGGCGTCGGCGCCCACCATGCCGGCGTCGTTGGCTCCCTCGCCCGCCGAGCCGTGCACCCGCCGCTCATTGCAAAGGTAGCCGCTCACGTAGCGGGCCGGCAGGCCGAGTGAGCGGAGGCAGGCGATCTGCAGGTGGGCGAAGTCCTGGCAGACGCCGCGGCGATGGGCGAAGACGTCCTCGACCGGCGTGCTCGTGGTCGTGGCTGACGGGTCGTAGACAAAGTCGCGGTGGATGCGTCGGGTGAGATCCATCACCGCCTCGGCCCACGGCCGGCCAGGCGTAAACGACTGCCCCGCCCACTCGGCCAGCTGCGGCCCGCCGCGAACAAAAGGCGAGTCGAGCACGAACTCGCGAGCGGTGATCGCCTCGGCCGTGGCGGAGAAGGCGACCGCATCGCGGATCGTCTCCCACGGCGTCGGCGGAAACTCGTGCCATGGCCGCGGCGGATCGACGGCGACGCTGCTCGTGGCCGTCACCACGAGCCGCTCATGCCCCTCCTCCACCGAGAAGTGGCCAACTTGGTTGCCGAAGTAGTCGGTCGAAGTGCTGATGCCGGTTGGCGCGGGATCGACCTCGAGCGACGTGGCCACGAGCCGCTGTCGCGGCAGCTCTCGCGGCACGAGGTGGATCTCGTTGTGGCAGACGGGCACCGGCTCCGAATAGGAGTAGGCCGTCGTGTGCCGCACGTCATACCGCACGGGGAGCGATGCCGAGCCGTTCTGGTCTGCCATGCGAGCGATGCCCTGGGGAGCAGGCAATTATGCCTTCGCTGTCGTGTGCCGCCGACTGCGGGCCTGGGCGGCGATATCGAGCGAGACATCGGCCGACCAGGCGGCGAGTAGGCGGCGATACACCGGGCCAGGCTTCCCAGTGCCCACCGGCCGGCCGTCGAATCGCGTGGCCGGCAGGATGCAGCTCGGTGTGCTCGTGAGCAGAATCTCCTCGCCGGCGGCGAGGTCGGCAGCCCGGAGCGACCGCTCCCGCCAGGGGATGCCGAGTCGGTCGGCGAGTCTACGCGTGAAGCCGAGACTCACGCCCGCGAGGGCATCGGCCGGCGGCGGCACCGTGATCCCGCCGTCAGACACGATCGCGATGTTGGCCGTCGAGGTCTCGCTGATCCGGCCGTCGAGATGCTCGAGCACGGCCCGGGCACCGGGCTCGGCGGCATGGGCCTCGCGGTCGGCGAGGTGGTAGTGGAGCCGGCTGCGAACCTTCGCATGGATCGGCCAGCAGGCCTCCGGCACCTGCCGAGTGGCCACCGTACGGATCGCGACGCCCCGGTCATAGGCGTCGGCCCAGAGACCGAAGGCGAGCGGAAACGTATGGATCACCACGCGGGCCGGGCTCCCCCGCCCTTCATGCTGGGCGGCGAGATCCCCCGGCGTGAGAAACACGATCAGCCCCAGATCGGGTCCGGGCTCGGAACCACCGGCCGCCAGGGCGAGGGCATGATTGTGGACGGCGACGGCCGACGCGGCCTCGGCAATCGCGACGAGCGAAACGGGCTGCACGATCCCGACTACGGCCAAGGATTCCTGGAGCCGGGCGAGATGCTCGTCGAGCAGGAACAGGCGGCCGCCGATCGTCCGCAGTTGCTCGGTGACCGTAGCCCCGAGCACGAAGCCCGCGTCGCCCACGGGCAGGGCCAATTCGCCTCGGGGAAGAAACCGGCCGTCGGCCCATGCCAACTCGCCGGCGATCGACTCGCGACTCGACATCTGACGCAAATGGAGGATAGGGGATTCGAACCCCTGACCTTCTGGCTGCCAGCCAGACGCTCTCCCAATTGAGCTAATCCCCCTCGTGTCTGGCGGGTGCCTGCCGGATGTCGAGGGCGCGAGTCACTGGCGTCGCGAGAACGTGACAGTATCTTTCGCGGCTTGCGGTGTCAACTTGCCCATCCCTTCAGGCGGGGCGTTTTGTCGCAGTCGAGCGGGTCAACTCGCCCAAAACGCCGGTCGGGGGCTCGTGCTCGC
>JBILVW010000081.1:0-9524 GCA_044370205.1 Pirellulales bacterium
GAGGTCGTGAGGCCCGAGCATCGGGCCGAGCCGACGGTCGATCCCGATCGCGATCCGCACGATCCGCTCTCCTTCCGCCTGTCGCTCGAATCCCGTGACGGGCGGAAGCGTGGCGAGCCGCTCGCGGAGGTGCCAGGGCACGAGCTGGCCGACGTCGATTGGCAGGCGGAGCCGACCGCCGATGGCAACGGTGTGCGGTTCACGCGGCCGCTGCCCCGCGGCCTGACGGCGATCAAGGAATACCGGCTCGTCGAGACGACCGGTGACGGCTCGCAGCCGTCCGGCTACCGGCTCGAGCTCACGGTCGAGCTGCGGGCCTCCGAGGGGGAGTCGGTCGTCGCCTACGCGATCGACGGCCCCACGGGCCTGCCGACCGAGGGCTGGTGGTATGCCCAGCGGGTGGCCCGCGACTGGGGGTCGCTCGCCGTTCGCGACGTGGCCATGCGATTTGTGGGTGAACCCAGCACGATCATCAGTGGACTCAAGATCGCCGACGGCAAGCTCGACCATCCGGCGTCGGCCGTCCGCGAGGGCAAGCCGCTCTCGTTCGCGGGCGTCGATTCACTCTACTTCGCGTCCGCGCTGATTCCGGCGGCCGAAGGGCCGGCCGTGCCGCAGCTGGCGGAGGTGCGGCCACTCGTGGTGGGCGACGTGTCCGAGGCTGCCCGGAAAAAACTCGTCGATGTGACGAGCCGGCTCGTCTCGCGGGAGGCGACGGTCACGCCCGACGCACCACTCGTGCATCGCTACGAGATCTTCGCCGGCCCCAAGCAGCCTGAGCTGTTGCAGGCGTTTGGCGCCACGGGCGCCGGCATGGACGACCTCGTCTACTACGGCTGGTTCGGCTGGGTGGCCCGCCCGATGATCGCCGTGCTCCATGCCTTGCACGCCGTCGTCCGCAACTACGGCATCGCGATCATCCTGCTCACCGTCATGGTTCGCGGCGCGATGTTTCCCGTGAGCCGCAAGCAGGCCCTCTCGTCGCAGAAGATGCAGCTGCTGCAGCCCGAGATGAAGGCCATCAACGAGAAGTACAAGAATGAGCCGGAGAAGCGGACGCGGGCCACGCAGGACCTCTGGCGGAAGCACGACTACAACCCGATGGGCGGCTGCCTGCTCGTCTTCATCCAGATCCCGATCTTCATGGGGCTTTACCGGTCGCTCGCCACCGACGTCGAATTGCGGCAGGCCCCCCTCTTCAGCTCGGCGATCCGCTGGTGCTCCAACCTGGCCGCGCCCGACATGTTCTGGGACTGGTCGAAGTACCTCCCGCAGTTTCTCACCGCCCCGGAGGGCTGGCTGGGCCCGTTCCTCAACCTCTTTCCGCTGGTGACGATCGGCCTGTTCCTCTGGCAGCAGAAGCTGTTCATGCCGCCGGCGGTGGACGAGCAGCAGAAGATGCAGCAGCAGGTGATGAATTACATGATGTGGTTCATGGCCCTCATGTTCTTCAAGGTGCCCTGCGGCCTCTGCCTTTACTTCATCGCCTCGAGCCTCTGGGGCATCGCGGAACGCCTTTGGCTGCCGACGACGACTTCCGCGGCAGCGGCTGCCGGCGGGGCGACGGTGGTCGATGCGCCGTTTGCCGCGGTGTCGAAGAATGGCGCCGCTGCCGGCGACGCCGTGCGGCAGAAGCGTCAGGCCCGCAAGAAGCAGCGGTAAGTTGGGCCGGTGTTCCGCTCATGTCCGCATCGTTCAACACGCTCAACCGGGGAAGCCCCCGGGCGCAAGCCCTGGGGATCCCGACGCGGGAGCGTCGGCGGGGCCGATGCGAGGCGACCCGTCCGCGGCTTTCGCCGCGGGATCCCCTCGCTTGCGCTCAGGGCTTCGATGCGGGATCCCCTCGCTTGCGTGGAGAGGCAGTGTGGTCGAATGCAGCCCGTCCGCCGGCACGCGCCGCTGAGCCTTGCCGTGTGAACCATGTGGTCGTCCACTGAACTGATCGTCGCGCCGGCGACCGTGCCCGGGCCGGGTGCGCGGGCGATCGTGCGGCTCGCGGGCGACGGACTCGATACGCTGCTGGCTCAGCTGTTCGTCGTCGGGGAGTCAGGGTTCGGCAGGCATGGCGAACCGGCCCGCGTCGTGCGGGCCTCGTTCGCTGCCGATGGCCTCGCCCGCGACTGGGGGCCGCTGCCCGTCGAGATCCTGCACTGGCCGGGGCCGACGGGCCCGATCGGCGGGCCGCTGGCCGAGGTGCAGCTGCCGGCCTCGGCGCCGCTCGTGGACGCGGTCATCGCCGCGGCCTGCCGCCACGGGGCCCGGCTCGCACGCGGCGGCGAATTCACACTGCGGGCCTTCCTGGCCGGTCGGCTCGACCTCGTGCAGGCCGAGGCGGTGCTGGCCGTCGTGGATGCCCGCACGCCCGCGGAACTCGCCACGGCTCTTGATCGGATGGCCGGCGGCGCGGGCCAGCGGCTCGCCGCGGTGCGGTCGCTCCTGCTCGACCTGCTCGCCGACGTCGAGGCGGCGATCGACTTCGCCGATGAGACGACCCCCGACGCCGTGCCCGCGGCCGACGCGGCCATGTGGCGGCGGACGACCGCAGGCCTCGCCGAAGCCGCCGCCGCGATCGACGAGGTGGCCGCCACGCTCGCCCGACGCGACGCAGCCGCCATCGCCGGCCTGCCGCGGGTCGTGCTCGTCGGCCGCCCGAACATCGGCAAGAGCAGCCTGTTCAACTCGCTCGTGGGCCGCGAGGCGGCGCTCGTGGCCGACGAGGCCGGCACCACCCGCGACTGGATCGAGGCGCGGCTCACGAGCGGTGTGCCCGGCGCGGAGGGTGACGCGGCCGCCTGCATCCTCGTCGATCTCGCCGGTGTGCCCGATGATCCTTCGGCCGCACGAGATTCACTCGATGCCCAGGCGATCTCCGTCGCCCGCCGCGAGGCTGCAGGGGCCGACGTGCTCGTCGTGTGTCGGGATGCGGCCGATCAGGTGGCATCACCGCCATCATGGCTCGTTGCCGCCGCCACCACTTCTCCGCGGATCGATGTGCTGACCAGGTGCGACCAGCTCAGCGACTCCGCGGCAGCCCGCATGGCCAATGCGATCGCCACGAGCACGGTCACGGGCGCCGGCCTCGACGCCCTGCGGGCTGCAATCGCCGCGGCCGTGGCGGCCCTGCCACCGCGGTCGTCGCCGGCCTCGCTCCGCATGGCCGTGGGCCTCGATGCGGCACGGGCGGCGGTTAGCGAGGCCCGGGCGCTCGTGGCGGCGGGCAATCATGGCGGCCTCGACGAGGCACTGGTTGCGGGCTGCGTTCGCCGCGCCGTCGAGGCCATCGGCGAGGTGACCGGCGCCGAGCTCGGCGTCGATCTGCTCGATCGGATATTCTCGCGTCACTGCATCGGCAAGTGACTCGCTAGGCGGGGCCCAGGCGGTGCCATTGAGCCACCGGTGTGTCGCCGGCTCAGGGGCGGCAAAAGTCTCGTCGCGGTGGGCCGCGGCGGCCCAATGCTCCTCGAGCTTTCGCCGACCCCTGAGCCTACGCCGGCTCGCTGGCGGCCGCACGCCACGCTTGGCATCCTCATACCGACCCGCTCGCCTTCGCTGTTTGGTTGGTCGGATGGTCAATACGTCGATTCGCCCTCCCGGCTTCAGTCATGATGTCACTCGATCTCGACGCTTCGCTTCGCGGCCTCGCTGCGGCCGCCCCCGGACATGCGGCCAGCGATGCCTCGGCTCGCGCGGCGCTGGCGACGGCGACGGCCCGCAGTGTGGCTGCCTCTGCTGATGCCTGGGTGGAGACGGCGGTCGCGATCAAGAGTCGGGTCGCCGGCGGAATCGCCGTGGCGCCGGCCGCTGCGGTGATCGCCGAGGAGACGGCCACCGGCCCGCTCGCCACCCTGCGGCTGCTTGCGATCACGGCGCGGGCGCTCCGCGACGTGGCCCGCACCGGGATGCCGCAGCCGTGTCATGCACCACGCGTGCTGCACGAGTCACAGGCGGGAGCTGGCCCGGGATCGTTCGTCGGCGTGGAGATGCTGCCCGAGAAGAGTCTGCTCGACGGCACGATCTTCCGCGGCCACGCTGCCACGGTGCGATGCGTGAACCCGGGCGGCATCGATGCCTTCATGCGATCGTGGCGGGAGGAGGCCCGCGAGCGGCCGCGGCAGGGGGGCGTGGCCGTCGTGCTCGGGGCGGGCAATGTGACGGGGCTCGCAGCCGCCGACGCCATCTCGCAGATCTTCGAATACGGCAGGGCGGTGCTCCTCAAGATTCATCCGCTGCATGCGCCGCTCGAGCCCGTGCTGCGGCAGGCGCTCGCTCCGCTCGTCGAGGCGGGCCTCCTCGCCATCGTCAGCGGTGGCTCCGAGGTGGCGCAGGCCGCGGTCGCGGCGTCGCTCGTGACGCACGTGCACTTCACCGGGGGGCAGGGGACCTTCGACGCGGTCGTGTGGGGCCGGCCCGGGCCGCATCCGCCGCATGCCCAGCCGGTGCTCATGAAGCCGATCACCTGCGAGCTCGGCAACGTCACGCCCTGGATCGTGGTGCCGGGCCGCTACACGCCGGCCCAGCTGGCCTTCCAGGCGGACTCGATCGCCGCCTCGATCGCCAACAACACCTCGTTCAACTGCATCGCGACGAAGGCCGTGATCACCTGCCGCTCGTGGGACCAGCGGGAGGAGTTCACGCGGCTCATCATGCGGCGGCTGGCCAGCCTGCCGTCACGGCCCGCCTGGTATCCGGGGGCTGCGGCGGCGTGGGCGGAGATTACGGGCCGGCAGCCGCCTGGCGACGGTTCGCTGCCGGCGGTGTTTCGCCCGGGGCACGATCATCGCAGCGAGCCGCGGTGGCTGGCACGAGAGTGGTTCCTGCCCGTCGCGGTCGAGGTGCCGCTCGAGGGCGATTCGATCGAGTCGTTCTGCGTGCGGGCGATGGACTTCACGCGGTCGCTGCCCGGCTCGCTGGCCGCGAGTGTCACACTGCCGGAGTCGCCGCCCCTGGCCGACCGCCGGCGGGCCGAGCTGCTCGCCGAGCACCTCGAATACGGAGTGGTCGCCCTGAACACCTGGTCGGCCCTCGCCTACGCCCTCGGCAGTGTGCCGTGGGGCGGCTATCCGGGGGCGACGCTGGCCGATCCGAAGAGCGGCATCGGCCGCGTGCACGATCCGCTGCTGCTCCCGCTCGTGCACAACACGATCCTGCGGGCGCCGCTTTCCGCCTGGCCGCTACCGGCCTGGTTTCCTTGGCACCGTCACGGAGGGCCGCTCGCCCGCGGCGTGGTCGAGATGTATGCCCGGATCGTCGCCGGCCGCAGCGGCCTCGGCCCGCTCCTGCGGATGCTGCCCCGCGTGCTCACGGGCTAGCGGCGGGATCGCCCCGAGATTCGAATAGAAGCCCTCCAGGCGCAAGCCGGGGGATCCCGACGCGGGAGCGTCGGCGCGGTCGAACCATCGGCGGCGCGACCGCGGCTTCCGCCGCGGGATCCCCTCGCTGCCGCTCGGGGCTTGGATGGGAGACGTGGTCACCGCGTGCGGCGGCCCTTGATCGCCTTCTCGCGGTCGGGCTGCTTGTCGGGCTGGTCGACGAACTTTTCCGGCTGGCCGGTGAGTTCGTAGAGAAACCGGCTCGGACGCGTGGGCTTGCTCTTGCCCCATTTGGTTCGCGTGAGACAGAGCGAGAGCACGAGCCGCCGCTTGGCCCGCGTGACGCCCACGTAACAAAGCCGCCGTTCCTCGTCGATCGCCATCAGGCCGTCGTTCAGCGAGCGATGGTGGGGCAGATAGCCCTCCTCCATGCCCACCATCCAGACGCAGTCGAACTCGAGTCCCTTGGCTGCGTGAAGCGTCATCAGCCGGAGCACGCGGCCCTTGGGCTTTTCGTCCTTGAACCGGTCGTCCTCCTCCTCGACCTGGAGCACGAAGTCGTCGAGGAAGCCGCGGATGAGACCGCCGAGGTCGGCGACCCCGCCTGCATTCTCCGCCGCCCGGGCCCGCTCGTGCTGCTCGAGGGCGTTGGCCATCTCGTCCACGCAGGCCCAGCGGGTTTCGGCCTCCGCGGGATCGTCGTCGTAGTCCTTCTCGAGAAACTGCCGGTAGCCAACTGTGTCGAGCAGCGTGCGGAGCACGGGGGCCGCTCGCGAACTGCCCGGCTGCGGTGGCGGGGCAGTGTGTTTCAGGGCCACCAGCCGCTCGAGCGCGGCCACGCCGCCGGTCGCGGCGCCGGAGAGTCTGCCGGCGGCCTTCGCATCGAGGAACGCCCGCCACAGGCTCCTGCCCGCTTCGGTGGCCGCCGCCCGCGCGGTCTGCACCGCCTGCGACGAGATGCCGCGGGGGGGCACGTTGGCGATCCGCGAGAGCGCCAGATCGTCGTCGGGCTCCACGAGGAATCGCAGATAGGCCATCACATCCTTCACCTCGCGGCGGTCGAAGAACGAGCGGCTGCCCACGAGCTCGTAGGGGATGTTGCGGCGGCGGAGCTCCTGCTCGAACACGCGGGTCTGCTCGCCGGTGCGGACGAGGATCGCCGTCTCCGAAGGATCGACCTGCCGCTCCCGCAGCAGGCTCTCCACGTCGCCCACCACGCGACGGGCCTCGTCGAGCTCGTCCTGCGCCTGAACGATCGCCGGAGGCACTCCGGCGTTGGCCGTGGAAACGAGCGTCTTGCCATGGCGGCGGGAATTTCGCTCGATGAGCAGGTTGGCCGCCCGGATGATCTCGGGCGTCGAGCGGTAGTTCTCCTCGAGCTTCACGATCTTCGCGCCGGGCCACCGCTTCGCGAAGTCGAGAATGTGCGACACCTCCGCGCCCCGCCAGGCGTAGATCGACTGGTCGTCGTCACCCACCACGCAGAGACTGCGGTGGTCGCGGGCGAGCGCCGAGAGAATCCTCTCCTGGATGCCGCTGGTGTCCTGGTATTCGTCGATCAGCAGGTGGTCGAACCGGCCCGCCTCGGTCTGCCGGGCCGACTCGTCGCCGACAAACAACTCGTCGGCGTAGAGCAGCAGGTCGTCGAAGTCGACGGCGCCGGCCGTTTTCATGGCCTGCTGGTAGCGGCGGTAGCCGGCCGCTGCGAGCGTCCACGAGTCGTCGGCATCGCCCGAGAGGCTGTCGATCGCCGCCTCGGCCCGCACCGCCCGGCTCTTCCAGCGGCTGATCCGGTCGAGCAGGTCACCCGGCCGGAGCACGGCCTCGGGCACCTTGAGCTCCTTGAGCACGGTTCGTGCCGTCGCCTCCTGCTCGCCGCGATCGACGATCGCGAACTGGGTCGGCAGGCCGAGCGTGGGGGCGTGGCGGCGGAGGATCCGCACGCAGAGCGAGTGGATCGTCGAGATCTCCGGCTTCTCGGGGGTCTTTTTCCCCATGATGGCGGCGGCCCGGGCCTGCATCTCGCGGGCGGCCTTGTTGGTGAACGTGACGGCGAGAATCCGCGAGGGACGGGCCCCCTTCCGCACGAGGTGGGCGATCCGCGTGATCACGACCCGGGTCTTGCCCGTGCCGGCGCCGGCGAGCACGAGCAGCGGCCCCGGTGGGGCGAGCACGGCCTCGCTCTGGGCGGCGTTGAGCCCGGGCACGCCGACTCGCGGGGCGGGGCGGGGCGGGGCGGGCGTGTCGGTCGGGACGCTCATGCGGGGAATGTAGCAGACGCGCCAACAGTCTTGACTGGAGTTGGCGATGCAATGTCTAAATGTCGAGCACCCTTCGCATGGAGACCATCTGATGGACGGCGACCGCCGGCACGAATTGGAAGAAAACGATCTCGCCGAATCGACGGTCGCGATCGTCGATAGGGTGCGGCCGCACCTGCGCACGATCGCGCTGGCGGTTGGCGCGGTCGTCGCCGGCCTCGGAGCCTGGACGGTCGTCTCCTCGCAGCAGGCCGCCAGCCGCGGCCAGAGTTGGGACGCCTGCATGGTCGCCCTGTCCGAGGGCAATCCCGAGCGGCTCACCGACGTGATCCGCCGGTACCCCGGCAGTCCTGCCGCCCAGTGGTCGCAGCTCATGATGGCCGACGCCGCGATCGGGGAGGGCACGCAGCTCCTGTTCATCGATCGCGAGCGGGCTCGGCAGCGGCTCGATTCCGCCGTCGGGATCTACGGCGGCCTGCTGTCCGAGCGGCCCCGGGGCCTGATCGCGGAGCGGGCGGTCTTTGGGATGGCGAAGGCACGAGAGAGCCTGGGCCAGTTGGAGGAGGCTCGCCGTGGCTACGAGGCCGTGGTGGCCGAGTATCCGGAAAGCGCCGTCCGCGGCATCGCGGAGAACCGGATCGCCGCCCTATCTCGCGAGTCGACGCGGGAGTGGTACGATTGGTTCGATGGATGGAAGCCCGCACCCGCCAAGCCCGCCGAACCCCCCGCTGCTGCTGCCGGGCCAGGAACTGACGCTGGCGGTTGAGGCCGAAGCGGCCGGCAGTCGCCTCGATGTCTTTCTGACGAAGTTTTTGCCGGGGCAGAGCCGGTCGTTCCTGGCTCGGGTCATCGAGAAGGGGGCCGTGCGAGTCGATGGCGTGACGGCTCGCGCCTCGTTCAAGCTCAAGGCGGGGGCCGTCGTGCGGTTCACCGTGCCGGAGCCTCCCCGGGCCGGGCCGGCGGCCGAGGAGATTCCGCTCGACTTCCTGCACGTCGATGCCTGGCTCGCCGCGGTCAACAAGCCGGCCGGCATGGTCGTGCATCCAGCCAAGGGAAACTGGAAGGGCACGCTCGCCGGGGCGCTCAAGTGGCATCTGGAACGCGGGGCGGAGGCGGCCGGCAGCGGGCCCACGGCGGCCGGGCAGGGGCTCTCGACGGCTGGCGGCCCCACGCGGCCGGGAATCGTGCATCGGCTCGACCGCGACACCAGCGGCGTGATCGTCGTCGCCCGCACCGAAGCGGCCCATCACGCACTCGCGAAGCAGTTCGAGCGGCGGACGGTGGAGAAGACCTACCTCGCCCTCACGCAGGGCGTGCCGCAGCTCGACCGCGACGAGATCGACCTGCCGATCGGCATCCATCCCTATCAGCGGGAGCGGATGGCGGTTCGCCGAGACCACTCGACGAGCCGCGAGGCCGTGACGCGGTACGAGGTGCTGGAGCGATTCCGCGGGGCGGCGCTTGTGCGGGTGACGCCGAAGACGGGCCGCACCCACCAGATCCGCGTCCACCTCGCGGCGATCGGCTGCCCCGTGCTCGCCGACGGGCTCTACAGCGGCCGCACGCAGATCGAGCCGGCGTTTCTGGGCCTGCCGCCCGGCCCGCCGCTCCTCGAGCGGCAGGCCCTGCATGCGGCGCAGCTGTGCCTCGATCATCCGGAGACACGGCAGCGGATGGAGTTCACCGCGCCGCTCCACGCCGACATGCAGCTGCTGCTCGACGCGTTTCGCAACGCGTGACCGTGTGCGATCCGCATGCGCGCCCCGCATTTTCGCATCCAAGCCCCGCTTTTTTTCACATACAAGCCCCCATGCGCAAGCAGGGGGATAATGCCGCCGCAAGCAGATCAAACGACGTCGTGGCCGATGCGACGCGTATTATCCCCCGGCTTGCGCCTGGGGGCTTGTATGGAGAGGCTTGCGCCTGGGGGCTTGTATCAAGAGTGGATGTCGGA
>JBILVW010000449.1:0-2608 GCA_044370205.1 Pirellulales bacterium
CTTCTTCAAGACCGCCTACGGCTTCGGCGAGCAGGCCGCGCCGCCGGCATTCCATCCCTGGCAGGCGCAGGCCACGTTCGAGGCGGCCCGCTGCTTCGAGGTGCTCGGCCAGGCGGAGCAGGCGCGGAAGCTCTACGCCGAACTCGTCGATCGCTATCCACAGTCCGAACACGTCGCCGCCGCTCGCAAGCGGCTCGACGCCCTCGCCGCACCGGCGGCGCCCTCGGGAGGAACCCCCAAGTGAACGGCTACGAGCGCGTGCAGACTCTCTGGCAGTTGTTCCTGGCCGGCGGCCTGCTCATGTGGCCGATCGTGGCCATGTCACTCGTGGTGCTGACCTTCGGCCTCGAACGGCTCGTCGCCCTGCGCCGCTCGCGGTTCGTGCCCCGGAAACTCCGCGACGGCATCGCACCGCTCGTGTCACCCGGGCCCTTCGATCCGCGGAAGGCCTATCGCCTCTGCCGTCAGTATCCGTCGGCCCTCTCCGACGTCCTCACGGCGATGCTCGAAAAGATCGGCCGGCCGATTCCCGAGATCGAGCGGGTCGCCGAGGTCGTGAAAGATCGCGAGGCCTCGCGGCTCTACGCCAACATCCGGCCGATCGCACTGGCCGTCACGGTCACGCCGCTGTTGGGCCTGCTCGGCACCGTGCAGGGCATGATCATCGCCTTCTACACGACGGCCACGCTCGATGCCGGCGCCAACCGCGCGGCCGAACTGGCCCAGGGCATCTACGTGGCGCTGATCACCACGTTCGCCGGGCTCTGCGTGGCGATCCCGGCGGCGATGATCGCCCACTGGCTCGAAGGGCGGATCCTGCGCGGGTTTCGCGAGGTCGATGCGGTGGTGGATGACGTGCTCCCCTGCCTCGAGCGGTACGAGGGCAAGGGCCGCGTCACGCCCGAGCAGCTGGCGGCCGAGCCTGCAGGAGCAGGCAAGCCATGAGCGTGACGATCGACAAGGGACGGTTCGGCGGCGGCCTCGAAATGACGCCGATGATCGACATCGTGTTTCTGCTGATGATCTTTTTTCTCGTGGCGAGCAAGCTCGACGAGGACGACCGCTCGATCGAGGTGCTCCTGCCGCAGGCGAGCGCCGCCCAGCCGCTCACGACCCGACCGCGGGAATTCGTGATCAACATCGACCGCGACGGCAACTACTTCGCCGGCGCCCGGCCCGTGCGGCTCGACGACCTCCAGCAGCTGCTCAAACAGTCGGCCGCCGACAATCCCGGCCGGCAGACGGTGATCCTGCGGGCCGACGAGAACGCGTTGCACAAGTTCGTGGTGGCGGCGATGGACGCCTGCGTTCAGGCGGGCATCGACGATTATCAAGTGCAGTCGGCGGCGGATGACGGCCGGCAAGGGAACTGAGGTCGATGACTCATCCCGTCGCTGCCGCGACGGGCTTCCTGCGAAGTCGACGAAGGGCATCAGGCATTCACGATGGCACGACGCGGGCCGCTCGAAACGCTCTGGGCCTACAGACGGCGGCTCCTCGTCGCCGCGGCCGCGAGCCTCGCGTTGCATGCGTTGCTCGCGCGGGGCCTCGCCGTCACCCATCTCGGCCTCGAGGGCAACCAGGCCGCCGACACCGCCGCGGCGAAGATCCTGAAGCCGAAACGGCGGAGCGACTACCGGCTCGAGGTGCCTACCTCCCCGCGCTCGGATCGTCCCGCCCACGAGCGGCCGCTCGACGTGGAAGTCGCTCCGCCGCAGGCCGCGGCACGCACGGTGACGACGCCAAACCCCGCCGATCGCCGCGTCGCCACCCGCCGCGCCGCCGATGCCCCACCGCTGCAGCCAATCCCGAGGCCGGAAGCGGCTCCACAGCCACTCGAGGCGGCAGCCGCCCTTGGCCGCGGCGCCGCGAACGCGCCGCAAGAGCAGGTCGATACGTCGGTCGTCGGCGCCGCGGCTCCCACTGCGGAGCCCGCGCAACCGACACCCGCGGCCGCCGCGCCCCTCGCCGCGGCCGAGCGGGCCGCCACGGCCGTCGTCGCCGCCCCGCGGCCCCGCGAGGTGGCGCTCCTCGAACGCCTCGCCGCGGCCTCGCCGCCGCGGCCGCCCACCGACGCAGCCGCGCCGCTTGCCGTCGCTGCAGCCGCTCCCGCGCGATCCTCCACGGTCGCGTCGCGGCTCACGACCGAGGTCGCCCCGGCACCGCTCGCCCCCGCCGCCGTTTCTACGGCCGTGACCGCTGCACCTGCTGCCCAGCCGCTCTCGCGGCCGCTGCCCGCACGGGGCGCCGAGCAGCCGACGATCAGCCGCCCACTCGCTGCAGCGGGTGCAGGCATGGGCGACGTCGCGAGTGAGTCGCCCATCGGCCGCGATCGAGGCAACACGGCGCCGCTTGCGGCTCCAGCCGGCGCATCACTTGGCCGCTCGACCGGAGCGAATGCCGCGGGGATCGACGCATCGGCAGCCATGCTCGCTCCGCAGCTCGCCGCATCGGCGGCCGCGGCCACCGGTGCCACTGGCGGCGGCGCGGCGACCGCGGGACTCGCGACCGCGAGCGTCGCGAACTCTGGCCTCGCCGCACCGGGACTCGCGCCGGCCGCCGTTGGCCGCACCGCTGGTGGACGTGGACTGCCGCGGGACGACACGTC
>JBILVW010000431.1:0-2744 GCA_044370205.1 Pirellulales bacterium
GACGGCCGGCAGCACCTGCGCCGTGCAGATGTTCGACGTCGCCTTCTCGCGGCGGATGTGCTGCTCGCGGGTCTGAAGCGCGAGCCGGTAGGCCGGCCGGCCGTGGGCGTCGATGCTCACGCCCACGAGCCGCCCCGGCATCGATCGCTTGAAGGCATCGCGGCAGGCGAAGTATGCGGCGTGCGGCCCGCCGCAGCCCATCGGCATCCCGAACCGCTGCGTGGTGCCCACCACGATGTCGGCGCCCCACTCGCCCGGGGGCAGGAGGAGCGTGAGTGCCAGCAGGTCGGCCGCCACGCAGAGCAGACCCTGCTTGGCATGCACCTTCGCGGCGAGCCCCCGCCAATCGGCGATGGTGCCATCGGTCGTCGGATACTGCACGAGCACGCCGAAGCATTCGACCTGCTCGATGAGTTCGGCCACGTCACCGATCCGCACCTCGATGCCGAGCGGCCGGGCCCGCGTGTGGAGCACCTCGAGTGTCTGCGGATGACAGCGATGGTCGGCCAGAAAAACGTTGCTGGCCGCAGTGGACGACCGGCGGGCGAGCGTCATCGCCTCGGCGGCCGCGGTCGCCTCGTCGAGCAGCGAGGCATTGGCGATCGGCATGCCGGTGAGATCGCAGATCATCGTCTGGAAGTTGACGATCGCCTCCATGCGGCCCTGGCTGATCTCGGCCTGATAGGGCGTGTAGGCGGTGTACCAGGCCGGGTTCTCCAGAATGTTGCGGAGGATCACGCCCGGCGTGTGCGTGCCGTGGTAGCCCTGGCCGATGAAGCTCTTGAGGAGCGTGTTCTGCGACGCGATCGTGCGGAGTTCTGCGAGAGCCGCAGCCTCGGTGATGGCCGCAGGCAGCTTCATGCCGCTCCGGCGGGCAATGCTCTCCGGCACGATGCCGGCGACGAGCGATTCGCACGAGTTCTCGCCGATCAGGTCGAGCATCGACCGCTCGTCGGCGGCGGAGAGGCCGATATGCCGGCCACGAAATTCGGTCGCATCTTCCAGTTGGGCGAGCGACGGCCGCGCTGCCGGAGCACGGGCAGAAGTCGTGCGAGGGGCGGCCGGGGTGGTGAGAAGGTCGGACATGACAGGGCTCCACGATGGTGGGGGCAAGACGCGAACCTGCCCGCGGAACCCTGTTGTCCTGGAACCTGAGAGATTCGCCGCGGGCGTCGGCCTGCGGGTTGCCCCTTCGGTGGATACGCTTCGCCAATGAAGGCGGAACGCGTCACTCTCCAACAGAATGTGTCGTCAGTACTTTTGCCTGAGCGTTCAGCCTTCGGCGGTCTTGCGACTCTCTCCTGACGCCGAAAGTTTAGCAGGCGAGTCCAAAAAGGGGACGCAGCTCTTTTTTGACGGGCAAAAAGAGCTGCGTCCCCTTTTTTTTCGCCTCCAGCAAGGCCTCCGGCGGGCAGGTCACCGGCGGGCATGGCCCGCGTACATGATGTGCACCGACGGAAACCGGCCGAATGTGATGTCGAGACGCCGGTTGAGCCCGCACGGGCCGAGGCCGACGAACGGACCGACACTCAAGCCCCGTGCGACGAGCTTGCCGCCGAGCTCGGATGGCGTGATGAATTTCGCCGGATCGTGGGTGCCCCGCGGCAGCAGCCGAAGAACATTCTCGCCCAGATGCACGATGACGAACGCCGCGAGCATCGTGCGGTTGATGGTGTCGAATAGGAACAAACCGCCGGGCTTGAGGACTCGCACGATCTCGTCGAGCACGCGGTCGATGTCGGCGACGTGCTCCAAGACATCGACACAGACGACGCAGTCGATGCTGCCGTCGGCGAGGGGGATCGCCTCGCCGCTACCGACGCGATAGTCGATCGCAAGCCCCGCTTCGCCGGCATGGGCTCTGGCGGCGACGACTGCCGCCTCGATGGGGTCGACGCCGATGACGTTCGCCCCCCGCTGCGCCAGCGCCTCTGCCATGAAGCCGCCGCCACACCCCAGATCGAGAACGGTCTCGCCGTGCCACGTGTCGATCACCTCGTCGAACAGGGAAAGACGTGCGGGCACGAGGTTATGCAACAGTCGCAGAAACCGCTGCGACCCGTCCCACCAGTTGGCTGCGTAGGTGCGGTAGATGGAGAGATCGTTACGCATCGCGTGTGACTGGCTCACTTTTCCGGCCGCCGGCACGTCGCTCAGGGGCCGACCTGGCGCATCACGACCGCTGCATTGTGCCCGCCAAAAGCCGAGGACTGCGAGACCGCCCACGCCAGCCGGGCGTCGGTCGCTCGCCGCGCGAAGTTCAGCGGCCGCACCGGATCCTCCAGGTTCACGCAGCCGTGCACCTTTTGATCTCGCAGTGACAAGGCGGTGAACGCGGCTTCGATCGCCCCACTCGCGCCGATGCAGTGGCCGGTGAACGACTTCGTGGCGTTGACGAGCGGCCGCGATCCGAAGAGCCCTTCGATGACGGCCGATTCCAAGTCGTCGTTGACGATCGTGCCCGTTCCATGGGCGTTGACGTAGTCGATCTCGTGCGGCCCGATTCCGGCGTCGGCGAGCGAAGCACCGATGGCCCGCGACAGTTGCCGGCCCGCCGGCTCCATGATCATCATGCTGTAGGCGTCGAACGACTCGCCATACCCGACGATCTCGGCGTACATCCGGGCACCGCGGCGACGGGCATGCTCCCACTCCTCGCAGACGAGCACCGCCGCGCCCCCTTCCGCCAGGAGGAATCCCGTGCGACCGCGGTCGAAGGGGCGATTGGCAGTCTCTGGACGATC
>JBILVW010000152.1:0-6754 GCA_044370205.1 Pirellulales bacterium
ATCGACGACGGAGGCCAGCGTCCGCGCGGCGTCGAACGCCCTGAATGCCCCGCCGAACGGGTCACCGACGAACTCCGCCCCACCGCAGAGGAGCATGTCGGCCTCGCCGCCACGGATCGAGCGCAGGGCCTGGCCGACCGCCGTGGTCCCGGCGGCGCAGGCCATCGCGCACGTGGCATTCGGCCCCCGCAGTGAATAGCGGATGCCGAGCGTAGCCGACACCGCGTTGGGCATGATCATCGACACGGTAAACGGGTTGAAGCGTTTGGGAAGGGACGCGAGGAGCGTGTCGAGGGCGTCCGTCGCGGGATCCGAGACGAACGATTCGCCACGACTCTCGAGCGGCTGCAGCGGCGCGAGGACGTGGCTGTTTTGGGACGTGATCACCGTGGTGATTCCGCCCACGGCAGTGCCCATAAAAACACCGGCCCGATCGGAATCGATGCCCGCCAGCCGCCACATGCCGCGCTTCGCGTCCACCAGCGACGCCTCCAGCCCGGCGTCGGCCAACGCCTGGCTCGCCGCGACGATCGCGAGCATGGCCACCCTGTCGAGCCGCATCGCATCGAGCGGCGTGATGCCCGCCGCCTCGAAGTCGACTGGAGGCAGCGGCGCCCAAACGGTCGACTGAAACCCGCTCCAGCGCAGCCACGGCTCGGGAATCGGCGCGACCGCTGCCCGGCCGGCAAGACAGGCGTCCCAGCACTCGGCTGTCGAGGAGCCCGTGGGCGACACCATGCCGATGCCGGTGACAGCCACCCGCCGCCGGCTCATGAAAGCGCCTGCTCACCGATTCGCAGGCTGACGTAGTCCACGACCTCCCCGACGGTGGACAGTTTCGCGGCTTCCTCGTCGGAAATCTTGCCATTGAACTCGCGTTCGATCGCCATCACCAACATGACCGCGTCGACCGAGTCGGCACCGAGGTCCTCCCGCAGCCGGCTGGAGGCCGGCACGGTGCCTGCCTCGAGCCCGAGCACCTCGCGGATCACCGCCTCAACACGTGCAGCTACGCCGTCCGATGAACGTGATACCAGGTCTGACACCAGTGGCCCCAGAAAGAGTTCGCTCGCACATAAGCGTGCGACGGCCTCCGCAGTCTACACGTCATGGCAGTTCGAGTCGAACCGCCTCCGGCCCTCGTTTCAGACCACTCGCGCGACCATCGCCGTGGCCGTGAGACCCGGTCCGAATGCGAGGCTGACCACGCGCGTGCCCGGCTTGACGTCCGTGTCGCGCAGGACGCGATCCCAGATGTGCGGCACCGTGGCCGAACTCTTGTTGCCCCCTTCGCGAAGCGCATCCTTGCTGAGCGCGATCTGGTCCTTCGAGAGCCGCAGGCAGCTGCCCACCAGGTCGACGATCGCCGGGCCGCCGGGATGGATCACCCAGACGATGTCGCCTCTGTCGGCCTGCAGGTCGAGGCCGGCGTCCCGCAGCAGGGTGCCGATGAACTCCTCCGTATGCGCCGCGATGAGCCGCGGCACGTCGACCGAGAGCGTCATCTCGAAACGGTTGACGATCGGCCTCCACGTCATGGCGTCCAGAGAATGCGGAATCGTCGTGTCCGCGTAGCGGATCACCTCGAGGCCACGTCGTGACCCCGACTGGAACGCGTCGCTCGTGTGCGCCGAATAGCGGATGAAGCCGTCGGCAAACAGGCTGTCGCAGATGATGTGCTCAGGGTCGAGACATTCGGGGGCCACGTGGATCGAGCAGATCTCGGTGTGTGCGATGTCGACCCGACCACCGTCCTTCGCCAGCCCGCCCTGCGCCGCCGCCAGGGAGCCGGCGGCCATCCGCACCGCCGGAAACGCGCCGTAGCAGCCCTGGTGGTAGCAATGGCTGACGGTCGTGCGGCCCCAGTTCCGCGCGGAGACCAGTTCGTGAACCGGACTGGGCAGCCGGTAACCGGTGGTCGAAACGTGGATCACCTCGTCCGGGGCGTCGTCCAAGTCCGGATACATTTTCTCGAGTGCCGCCTGAGCGTGCCCCCGAAAAAAAGTCAGGCGGTCGTCGATGTCGGCTCCGCCGGCCTTCGTGACAAACGTGCTCGTGAACGGGATGGTTGCAAAATCGAGATCGGCGGGGTCCTTGGCCGCCTCCGCGTCCGGCAAGACGGATATCCGCCGGGACTCGATGTGCTTCGGGGAAACACAGTACTTTTCCCATGCCGCACGAATCATCCCGGCCGAGTCGTGCGCCGCGTGTTGGCCGCTGTTCAGGCCGCTCGACGCGACCATGAATTCACAGAACCGGATCGATATCTCACGGAGTTTTTCCTGCTTCACGAGCTCGGTCAGGTAGACCGGCCGAAAATCGGACAACACGACACCCATTCGTTTTGCGCTCACGACTTCCTTCGTATCGAGGCTTCATCGTTCTGCCGTCGCCTCGCTGGCCACCGCAGGGCTGTCATCCGGACCGCGAAGGGGGCGAAGATACGCCATCCGTACGTTCGATGCAAAAACCGCCTGGAGCCGGCGGGATCCTGGGCAGCGGCGCATCGGAAACCGCTGATACATGCATTCACCAACGCCGAACCCCTCCTACTGGTCGCAGGGGGAGGAACTTCGGCGTCACCGCATCAGTCCGCGAAACGGCTCGTACATCCGCAGGGAGAGCAGGATCTCGTTCCGCGGGAATCCGGAGGAAAAGCTCTCACGCGTGATGGACCACCCGGTCCCGAAGAAGCGGTAACTCGCATCGACGGCGATTCGGTCGCTCACGTTCCAGATGCCACCCACGCCGATCTGCCATGCGTACCCCGTTTCGTAACGCCGGTTGGCGGGCAGAGGTCGCGGCACATCGATCTGTTGAAACGAGGTCTCGAAGCCTGTGGCGCCGATGCCACCGCCGCCGTAGAGATCGAACTGATCGTTCAAACGAAAGTCGCGCCACACGTTTGCCAGCACGGACCAGCCCCCCAAGTTCTTTGCCTGCACGATGCCGACGGGGTTGGGGTCACGTGGCGAGAAATTTTCGTTGAAACCAAGGTACGTCTGTTCGAGCAAGCCTCGGTACCGGCCCTCGGCTTCCAGGCGGATCCGGCCATTGGATCGCTCGAGTGCCACTCCCGCAGCGCCGCCTCCCGTGAGGCATGAGGCTGGCGTGTTGTCCGGGGAAACGACCATGAACGAGCCGCCAACAATGCTCGACAGGTAGAACCGCCGACCCGAGGGAGCGGACATCTCACGGGCAACGCTGATCGTGGGAGGGAGGAGTGCGAGGTCGGCCGAGGACGCCGATCGCCCGGGGCAACGCGAGCAGGTGGAGGCGGTGTGCGACTCTTTCCTCTGCCCCTCGCTCGGCAGTTTCTCGGACTACACCGGCTGGATGACCGCGGCGGGGCTCCGGGTGGAGCACACGGAGGACTGGACCGCCCGCGTCACCCGGACGTGGGAACTCTGCGACGAGCGCGTGCGTCGGTTTGGACTGCCTTGGCTGGCGCGTTTGATCGACGGACGGCAGGCGACGTTTCTCGACAACTTCAAGACGCTTCTCGATGCCTACCGCTCCGGGGCCATGCAGTATGGATGCATCGTGGCCCGGCGACCGGAAACGACGGCGTAACGCAGGGTCGCACCGTCGCCGCGCCCTCACAGCCAGGAACGTTGCAGCGATGAGCAGGCTTTTCGGACTTTTCTTCGGGGTGGCGACGCATGTCCTGTTCGCCTTCACCGTCTGGCACCTGTTCTGGTTCCTGAAAGGACCGCTGCCGGAAGACGTGCGGATGTCGCCTGTCGGGCTCGGTGCGTCGCTCGGCATCGATACGCTGCTGGCGCTGTCGTTCGCGGTGCCACACAGCGTGTTCCTCATGCCTTCGGTGAGGCGCAGGCTCGTGTCGGCAGGCCTCTCCGCACCGTTCTACGGCTGCTTCTACTGCGTGGTCTCCTGTGTCACGCTGCTGCTGACGATCTTCTGTTGGCAGCCCACCACGGTGGTGGCCTGGCGTTGGGTTGCTCCCCTCGACCACGTCGTGACCGCGGCCTTCGCCGCGTCGTGGGCCGGGTTGTTCTACAGCCTGCACCTCACGGGCTTGGGCTGGCAGACGGGCTGGACACCCTGGTGGCATTGGGCACGCCGTCTCCCGCAGCCGAAGCGGCTGTTCGTCGAACGGGGGGCCTACCGCTTCCTGCGGCATCCGGTGTACCTGAGTTTCCTGGGCCTGATCTGGTTCACGCCCCTGGTCACGCTCGACCGCGTCGTGCTGATCGCCGTGTGGTCGACGTACATCTTCGTCGGCAGCGCGATCAAGGATGGCCGTCTCGTGCACTTCATGGGCGACACTTACCGCGAATACCAGGCACGCGTGCCGGGGTATCCGGGAGTGGGATTCGGGCCACTCGGTCGGGTGCAGCCGCCGGGCCGTGTTGGTCGTCTGGAGCAGCATCGGGGCCCCGTGCAGCGACCGGGGAAAGTTCCGGCGGGCGGAGCGGGCGAGTGGTGCGGCGCCGAAGATCGAAACGGTGGTTTCCCCGAGCAGGTGGCTGAACGCCCGCACCTTGAGTGACGGCATCATCGGGGCATCGGCGACGACGAGATCGACGGCATGCACCGCGAGTTCCCCGAGCAGCCGCTCGGTCTTGTCGATCCGCACGTGCAGCCGGAAGGCCGGCTGCATGGCGAGGGCGGGCTCGAGCAGCCGGTAGGTCGTCAGCTTCGGCAGCGCGTCGGAGACCCCCACGCGATGCTGCCGCCTTGGAGACACTATGCTCCCGGGCAACGGTCCAGAAGTAGAGCAGGTGGTGATAGTTGAGCCAGTCCATGCGGTGTGGCCGGCAGTCAGAGGCCGGCGACGAACGCGGCGAATCGCTGGTAGAGGGGGATGCCGAGCACGACGCCGAGGAACCCGTGTACGATCGGCACGAGGATGCCGAAGGCCACGAGAAATGGACCGACCTCTCGCAGGTCGCCGAGCCGCGCTCAGGCCTCGAAGGCCGACGCCCCTGCGAGATGGGAGGTGTCGTTGAACGACACGAGCTCGGGCCCCGGCCAGCGGACGAGCGTGACGGAGCAGTTGGCGAGCGCCGGAAGTTTCGTAAACGGCCGCTCGGCCGCGGCTGCAAGCAGAGGATGGGTCTTGCCGACGAGGCCGCCGAGCGCGGCGGTCAGGATGCCGCCGTGGGCCACCACGATCATGCCTCGGGCCGGCCGGGCGGCCAGCGATTCGAGCGCCGTGCGTCCTCGTGCCGCCAGCTCTGCCCGCGACTCGCCACCGGGGATCGCGTAGTCGGCGTCGCCGCTGCGCCAGCGGGCGACCTCGTCGGGAAAGCGGACCTCGAGATCGGCCCAGAGGTGGCCCTGAAAAATTCCGGCGTGCAGTTCGCGAAGCCGGTCGTCGATCCAGAGCGGCAGGCCGATCGCCGCCGCGATCGCCTCGGCCGTCTCGCGGGCGCGCCGTAGTGGACTCGACCAGACTTCCTCGACCGGCGGGCCGTCCGTGCGCTCGAGCAGCGACCGGCTCCAGGCGGCGACGGCCTGTGCCTGGGCGAGACCGGTCGTGGAAAGCTCCACGTCTTCCTGGCCCTGCACGCGGCCGGTCGCATTTGAGACGCTCTCGCCGTGACGAATCAGGTATTGCAGCATCGCCGCAGTGTAGCGTCGCCGGGCTGCGACCCGTTCAGAACAGCCAGCCGATGCCCGTGTCGAAGTAGTAGCCGGCGGCGTCGCGGGTGAGACCCCAGCCCATGCGGCAGCCGATCTCGAAGTTCGGCGTGATCATGAAGTGGCAGCCGGGGCCGGCGAACGGCCGGACGGAATCGTCGGGCAGCCCCTGGCTCCAGGAACCGAACCACTCGGCGTGCACCTCGAACCGCGAGGTCACGGGCATTCGCAGCACGACCGACGGCATCCAGCGGTCGAATCGCCCTTCCTCGCTGTCGGCGTAGGCATAGCGAATCCCGGAATCGAATCGCCATTCTTCGGCGAACTTCCAGCCGAAGGCGTAGGTGGCCACGGGCTCGGTACCCCACACGTCGCCGGCGACTGGCGTGAAGCCCTCGACGATCACCGCGCTGCGGGGCAGCCAGCCATCCTGATCGGTCGTGCGGAGCTTGAAGCCGTAGAGAACGGTCGCTTCGGAGGCGAGTTCCTCGCCGAGCGGCGACTCACCCACCTCCACCGCCGACACCACGCTGCCCCCCGAGCCCTGCTCGTAGTTCACGCCGAACCGCCACTCGAATCGCTCGCGGGCCCCGATGCGCACGAGCAATTCTGGGAAGCTGTTGGTGGCCGGCGTGCCGCGGTTGTCGATCCAGACGTACGACGCCTCCGTGAGCACGCGGCCGACCTCGGCCGTGGTGGTCGCGGGCGTGAAGGCGTCGCGATCCGTGTTGAGCTCGCGGAACTCGGCGGCGGCAGCGCAGGCAATGCTGGCAAGCCAGGCAATTGCCACGGTCGCAGCCTGCCTCGGTATCCGCATCCCCGATCCCCCAGACGCCCGCGGAATTCAGCCTCTCTTCAGAGTTTCGGCCTGCACGGAAACTGAAATTCAGTCCGAGCGGCGGCAGCGCGACATCGTCACCGGCCGTGAAGCGTCGCGGGCGCGAAGATCGCATCGTCCAGGTTCGTATTGAGCCTCACGTCCGTGTAGGTGAATTCCGCAGTCAATGGCGGCTCTTGGCCCGGCGTTTCCGGCCAGTCGTACAGGTCGAAGCGCACGGGCACGTGCAATGCCGAATCGATGGACATGCTGGCGCTGAAGAACTGCAGGCCGTCGCGGCGCCGCGGGTGCGTGACCCGCAGCATCTGG
>JBILVW010000450.1:0-2599 GCA_044370205.1 Pirellulales bacterium
CCTACGACGAGGAGGTGGCGGTGCTCACGGAGAGCCTGACGAGCCTGATGGAGCCCTTGCTGATCGTGTTCCTCGGCGGCGCCGTGGGCTTCATCGTGATCGCCCTCTTCATGCCGCTGATCAAGCTCATCAACGACCTGTCGTGATCGCCATGCACCCCGCGCAGCGAGACCGACGCATACAAGCCCCAAGGCGCAAGCCTGGGGATCTCTTCATACAAGCCCCAAGGCGCAAGCCTGGGGATCTCCTCATACAAGCCCCCAAGCGCAAGCTGGGGGACTGCCCACCGGTTCGCCTGGAAACCCCGCCTGGAAACGCGGGGCCCGCCCCGCTCGAAGCCCCGCGTGCGTTCACGCTCACGGAACTGCTGGTGGTCATCAGCATCGTGCTCGTGCTCATGGGGCTCGTGTCCGCTGCCGTCGCCGGTGCCCGCGGGAGCGTCAAAAAGCAGTCCACGAAATCCTTCATCGACAAGATCGATGCCGTGATCCAAGAGCAGTACGCCCGGTACGACTCGATTGCGGTTTCTGGGACATTGATTCCCCCTGCCATTGCTACTGCCACCAATCGGTCAGCTGCCCGCTCCTGGTACATCCGCCGCAACTTGATGAGCGGGGATTTGCCGGACTGCTGGGACGACGTTCGGCTGATGGTCGTTGGCTCCACCGTCGCTGGCGTGGGTCAGACGTTCCCGATCACCTCGATTCAGCGATCTTACGCGGGCTATTTTCGATCGGTTTGCAACAATCCCACGAATCCGCAGTCCGCGACCATGCCCACTGACGAGTTTGAGGATGCGGAATGCCTCTTCATGATCATTACCGCCGGTGGGGTAGCGGACTGCGTCGATTGCGGCGAGCTGCGATCGGGCATGAGAGGCGACAAAGATCTCGACGGCGCTCCCGAATTCTGGGATGAGTGGGGTAATCCGATCCGTTTTGTTTTGTGGCCGCCGGCATTGGAACTGCCGCGAGGAACGCGATTCTTCTCCGGGGCTAGGGTGCTTGACGCGGCGTTTCCGGCAGCGGCAGCGGCCGATTCCCCGCGGCCTGGCTTGGGCATGCGGCCGCTGATCGTATCGGCGGGGCCCGATGGACTCGGCGGAACGGCGATGAACGGCGGCTCCAACATCTCGCTCGGTATCGACTGCGGCAATCCCTTGAATGCGACCGTCGCTCTTTTCGGCGGCAGCGATTCGAGCGGCGGAGATGTGCGCGCCGACAACATCACCAACTTCGACGACGAGGCCAAGCAATGAACGACTCGAAGCGTCGTGGCTTTACGCTCGTCGAACTTTTGGTCGTGACCGGCCTGATGGCCGGCCTCATGGGGCTGGTGTTGACGGTCGGACGCCCGTCCGGAAGGGCGCAAGTTGGTCAGACGCTGCAGGGCCTCTCCTCGGCGGTGATTTCGACGCAGACGCGTGCGCTGGGCAAGGATGCTGGGGCTGCTCTCCTCTTGGATCCAGGCACAAACGGCATGGTTCCGCATGCAGTCAACACAATCCTTAGCGGCGATGTGCAGCCATTCGTAAGTGGCGTTGTCACCGGCTCTGGGGCGAACGGGATGCCTCCAGCGGATTTGGCTCTTGCATCAACGACGGTCTCTCTTTCGAGTCCTGACAACGGGTCAAACGCCGATCTTCAGCAAGGGTATCGAATCCGGTTCTCCGGAACCGCGCCTACTACCCCGGCGTCGCCCTGGTTTAGGTTTGTCTGCTCAAGTGACCCAGCGTCCTGCACTGTCTCACTGAGGATCGATGCGAATCAATTTCTTGACAACACGGTGTGGCCTCGCGGGGCGCCGGGCGTTTTCCTCCGATACGAAGTGTCGCGATATCCGCAAAAGGGCTCGCCCATGGGCGAGCCTGTGAAGCTGGCGGCGATTGATCTGCGGTACAGCGGTGTTGGTGACACTGGAGTCGGGGATTACGCGGCATTCGCCTCCACAAACGCGAATAAGGGTGTGGTCGCGATTTGCTTTGATCGCGATGGGCGGCTCGATTCCGTCATGCAATACGGGTCCGGATCTGTTCCGTCTGTCCAGCCGCTCTCGCCGACGGCCCCGCTCTACCTGCTCGTCGCGACCGTCGCGGACATTCAAGACAACCGATCGTTGCAATCTGCATCATCTCGGTGGCTCGCGATTGCACCCTCAACTGGGCGGGTATCGATCGCCGCGAACATCAGCGTGGCCGGCACGACCCCTGCCGATATCGCGGCTGCCAGGGCGAATGCCCGCGTCGGCGTCACGCAGGGGGTGGGGCGATGAACGTAAAAATCTCCTCGCAAGCCGCCAGGGGCGGATTCTCGCTTCTTGAAGTGCTGGTCTCCTGCGGCATTCTGGTTGTCGGGCTGGCCAGCATCGCTTCCATACTGCCTGCGGCTACGGCGCGATTGCGGGAGGCGGCAACGGCGGATCGGGCCGGTTCCATGGCTGCGGCTGCCCTCGCGGAATTCGAATGCCGCGATTTGGCGTTCAGGGACCTGTTTCTCGTCGCCACGGGTTCGTTCATGCCCGCGCATCAGGCCGTGGTTTTTGGGCAGGTTCTTCCAAGTGTTCCCGGTGCGGTCGCGATCACGTCGGGGTCATCGACGAT
>JBILVW010000314.1:0-3924 GCA_044370205.1 Pirellulales bacterium
CTGCTCTCGCTGCTGGCCGCCTGGCTCGTGGGCTTTCTTTCGCGGCCCGCCGCCCCGCCCGCCTGGCTGCTCCTGGGCGCCGCCTTCGCGCTGGCCATTCCCTGCGTGCTGCTCGGCTATGCCGCCGTGCGCGAACGCGAGCTCGAGCCCTATCGCGGCCGGTCGCTCTGGCTGCGATCGCTCACCTGCGCGGTCGTCTACGCGGGGCTCTGGGCGGTGAAAGGCATGCTGCCCGCGGAAGCGACCGCTGAAATGTGGCAATGGATCTATCTCGGCCCGCTGTTCGTGGTGCCCGGAGCGCTGGCAGCGCTTGCCACGCTCGATCTCGACTGGGGTGCCGCCGTCGCCCACTTCTCCTTGTACGTGCTGTTCACGGCGCTGCTCCGTTGGCTCGCCGGCCTGCCGCCGCTCTGAGCCGCAGCCTTCCCCGAGAGAGGCCTGAGCGAACCATGACGCTGTCGCAGCTGCCGGAACTGGCCGCCCTCGGATCGACTGCCGAAGGGGTGCGGATTCCGCCCGACGTCACCGTGCCGCTCACGCCGCGGGTGCGGGCGATCATCGACACTCCCGAGCTGCGGCGGCTCGCCCGGATCAGCCAGCTCGGCCTCGTGGCGCTCGTCTACCCGGGCGCCACCCACTCTCGGTTCGAGCACTCGCTGGGCACCTACCGGCTCGCCCTGGAGTTCCTGGGCCGCCTCCGTCATGACGAACGGTTCAACGCCACGGTCACCGCAGCCGACGCCGCCGCATTCCTCGCCGCGGGGCTCCTGCACGACGTTGGCCATTGGCCCTACTGTCATCCCCTGGAAGACATGGGTCTGCCCGAGCTGCCACGACATGAATCCCTCGTAACTGCCCTGCTTCGCGACGGTCCGGTCGGGAAGATCCTGGCCGACGACTGGGAGCTCGACCCCGGCCGCGTCGCCGGATTGATCGAGGGCACGGCAAACGACCCCGCGGGCAAGATCCTCCGCTCGCTGCTCTCAGGGCCGATCGACGTCGACAAGATGGACTACCTCGGCCGGGACAGCCTCCACGCCGGCGTGCCCTACGGCCGCCACTTCGACCAGGAGCGGCTGCTCTCCAGCCTCTGCCTCGACGAAACCGGCACGTCGCTCGCGATCACCGACAAGGGCCGCACTGCCGCCGAGTTGATGGTCTTCGCCCGATACGTGATGTTCAGCGAGGTCTACTGGCATCATGCGGTCCGCAGCGCCACCGCCATGCTTCAGCGGGCCGTATGGGTCCTCCGGGATTGCATTGATGCCAGCTGGGTCGTGCGATCCGATGACGCGGCGTTCGCCGCGTGGCTGATCGCCGCGGCACGGGGCTCCGCCGCCGAACCGATCGTGGAGGGACTGTTCGGCACGACCCGCCGTCTCTTCAAGCGGGCTGCCACCTACGACGCCGCCCATCATCCGGCAGTGCATCGGGCGCTCGCAGGGAGGCCGTATGCCGACTCCGTCACCGTGTCGGCCCGGCTTGCCGGAGCCCTGTCGAATCGGCTGGGCACCCGCATCTCTGCGGAATCGATCCTGGTCGATGCACCGCCCGCGGAGCGGGAGGTCGAGTTTCGGATTCAGGTCCGAGAGAAAACCCACGGGCCAGGACTCTCCTGGCGGCGACTCGAGGATCTCTCGCCGGTCGTGCGGAGCCTCGCGCGGGAGCAGTTCGACGATCTCGTCAAACGGGTGAGAATTTTCTGCGAGCCGGCGATGGCGGCCGCCATCGCCGGCTGCACAGACTTGGAATCGATCGTGCTCGAGTGCGCGGGCTGACCGCTCACTCGGCGTTGCCGCCGGGCAGTTTGCCCTCTTCGATCAGCTTGCCGAACGTCGGAGCATCGGCCTTGGCCGGATCGCTCGACAGAGCGGCGACCTCCTCCAGAGCCTTGCGGATCTTCTCGACGTTCTTCGCGTCTTCCTTCTTGTCGAGTTTCTCGGCCAGGGCGTTGCCGTAGGCGTTGCGATCCTTCTTGCTCTTGCCCACGTGGCAGACATTGCACTTCGCCGTCTCGACAGCCGCCGCCAGGGGCGTGCCATCCTTCACGTAGACGGTCTTGAACTCGTCGAAGAACTGCTTGATGGCGAACGCCTCACGAGCCGACGAGCCCACGGCCAACACCAGCCCGACGCCGACGATCCATGCATATCTGCTGCTGCGGTTCATGAAAAAACTCCGATGAAGGGCCGCGTCAGGCCTGTCCCGCCTCGGGACGGCCACGCGACGCCTTCATAACTAGATCGACAATTCGTGGCGCCGTCAAGAAATCGACACGGGACCGGTATGGGCGTCAGCCCATTTCCGGGTTCACCACCCCTTCAATCAGCGCCGCCCTCCCAGGCGGCCTCCCAGCCAGGGGCTTCCGGCCAGTTCGAGACTGTTTCGGCATGGCGGAGAGCCACGGGCTGGTCGCGAAAAAAGACGTCGACTCGCTCCCCGGCCCCCTCCACCTGCCGCATCACGCTGCTCCCCTCATACAGGCTCCCTTCGTCCCGCCACGCGAAGGCGGTGTCGTAATCGATCAACTCGCCGATGCCTGACTGCCGCACGAGCGGGCTGTCTTCCACCAGAAACTCACAAGCCGTGGCGACCACGTCGAGCCGCGGGCTGCCGGGCTGCGACAGAGAGTCCATCAGGAAAACGAGACCTCCACGGCACGCGAAGACAGCCCGGGAAAGCACCGCCGTGATCTGCACGCCCTCCGCGGCGTCGCTGCCGCCATCGGCCACGATCCAGGGATGGGGAGAAAGCAGGCCTCCTCCAAACCAGGAGATGTCGATCAGCCCCCCTGTGCCACCGACGTGGAGAAACACCGCATCGCCGCAGGCCCTGGTGCGGTCGAACGACAGCGAAGCGACCGGCCGGTCTCCAGACGCTCGCCCGGGTGTCTCCGAATCGATTGCCACGAAGACGGGTAGCGTATCCGACGCGGCCGAAGCCGCCTCCGCCGTGTCGCTCGGCATGACAAGCAGCGCGTCGATGCACGCCAGGCTGCCTGAGGCGATCGCGAAGAGTGCGGACTGCCGGCCCGCCGATGCGTCCGCTGCCAGCCGAAGGGCCACGCCTTCCACTGAAAGCCGCCCCGCACCGATGTCACATGCGACCGCCGTCCCATTCGCACGGTCGATCAGCGAGACAAAGCGAAGGGCAGGTCGCACGCCGGCCGCCGCCCGGATCGTCATCTTTTTCCCCGCCAGCGAGATCGCCGGCACGTCGAGGGCTCCGTCGAACGCCAACTCGAGAACGTCGCCGTCGCCGATCCGCTTCATCGCGGCCGTAAAGTCGGCAGCCAGCGATCCGGCGTTCGGCGAGGCACCTTCAGGCAGTGAGCCGCCGAGCCGGATGACGACGGGTGCCGCACTCGCGGTCACAGCATCGGCGGATGCCGCGTCGAACCGCGTCGCAGACCGCGACCGTGTAGCCGCCGCCTGGAGCCAGAGCCCGCCGACCGTGGCCACCAGGCCGAGGAGCGGCACCAGCCACGGCAGCCGGGTGGCGGGCCGTCGCCGGGAAAAAGGAGCCACCACGATGGCCGCCGTCCGCTGAGCCGCGACCACGTGGCCGTGGGAATCCGCGAACGACAGCAGATCGGCCACCAGCTCCGCGGGCCGCTGATAGCGGTCAGCGGGATCCTTCTCCATGAGCCGGGCGAGGATGCCGCCGAAGGCTCGCGGCACGTCGGCCCGCACGGTGTCGATCGCCGGCGGCGGCTCCTGCTGGTGCTGGAGCAGTTTTTGCACCATGCCCCCGTCGGCAAACGGGGGCCTGCCGGCGAGCATGAAAAACATGGTGCATCCGAGCGAATACAGGTCGCTCCGCACGTCGGCCGTCCGCGAGTCGCGAGCCTGCTCGGGCGAGATGTAATCGAAGGTGCCGAGCGTCACACCGCTGGCCGTGAGGTCGCCGTCACGGTCGAACTGG
>JBILVW010000082.1:0-9489 GCA_044370205.1 Pirellulales bacterium
GGCCAAGATCGGCAGGCTCTCCGCCGAGCAGGTCGAGACGCTGAAGCGGTGGGTCGCCGAGGGGGCGAAGTACGAGCCGCACTGGGCGTTCGTGTCGCCGCTGAAGCCCGATGTCGCGGCGCGTGATTCGACGCCCGCGCCGCTGGATTCTCTCGTTGCCGAGAAATTGGCGAAGCGAGGCCTCGCCCTCCAGCCGGAGGCCGACCGCATCACGCTGATCCGCCGCGCGTCGTACGACATCACGGGACTGCCTCCCGCGCCCGCCGAGGTCGAGGCGTTCGTGGCCGACACGTCTCCCGACGCGTATGAACGACTTCTCGACCGGCTGCTCGCGAGCCCGCGATACGGAGAACGGATGGCGGCCGATTGGATGGACATCGCCCGCTACTCCGATAGCTACGGCTTCCAGGTCGATCGGCCGCGGCCCGACATGTGGCCGTGGCGCGACTGGGTGATCAAGGCGTTCAATGAGAACCTCCCCTGGGATCAGTTCACGGTCTGGCAGGTGGCCGGCGACCTGCTGCCGAACGCCACCGACGAGCAGCTGCTGGCGACCGCGTTCAGCCGGCTGCATCAGCAGGAGAGCGAAGGGGGCTCGGTCGAGGAGGAGTATCGCGTCAACTACGTCAACGACCGCGTGACAACGTTCGGCACCGCGTTCCTCGGGCTCACGTTCGAGTGCTGCCGCTGCCACGACCACAAGTTCGATCCCTTGACGCAGCAGGATTTCTACTCGCTGTTCGCGTTCTTCGACGACGTCGATGAGGCGGGACTGTATTCGTATTTCACGCAGTCGGTGCCCACGCCAAAAATGCGGCTGGCCGACGATCGCACGAAGACGGCGCTCGCGAAGGCCGACGAGGCGGCGGCCGAGGCCGAGGCCAACACCGCCCGGGCGGACCGCGAGGCCCGCGTTACCGTGGCCGAATGGCTGGCCGGCAAGGCCGAGAAGCCCGTTGCACTCGACGCGGCCGGCGGCACGATCCCGGGAGAGGTCGTCCGGTATTCGTTCGATGGCCGCGGCAAGGATGGAAAGTTCGCCAGCGAACTCGGCAGCAAGGATTCCGCGACCTCGCCCGCCGAAAACACGCTCGCGCCCGGGAAAATCGGCCAGGCGATCAGGCTCACGGGTGATCACGGCGTGCAGACGCCGGTCGGCAACTTCCGCCGCAGCCAACCGTTCACCGTTTCGCTCTGGCTGCAGGCTCCGACGAAATACGACCGCGCCGTGATCTTCCATCGCTCGGCGGCCTGGACCGACGCCGGCAGCCGCGGCTACGAGCTGCTCGTGGACGGCGGCCATCTCCGCTGGTCGCTCATTCACTTCTGGCCGGGCGATGCGGTGAGCGTGCGGATGCAGGAGCCGCTGCGGCTCAATGAATGGGTGCACGTGAGCGTGACGAGCGACGGCTCGGGCAAGGCGGCCGGACTGAAGATCTTCGTCGATGGTCATCCGGCTGCCGTCGATGTGGTGCGCGACAGCCTCACCCGTGAGATCACCGGTGGCGGCGGCGACCACATCCGTATCGGCGAGCGGATGCGCGATAGCGGATTCAAGGGCGGGCTCGTGGATGACTTCCGCGTGTTCGCCCGGGCGCTCTCGCGTCTCGAGATTCGCGAACTCGTCGAGCCCGGGGCTCTCGCGGCCACGCTGGCAGCGAAGCAGGATGCCGAAGCGATCGGTGGCTACGTCGCTGCGGCGTTCGACACCGGGGCCGCCCGTGCCCGCCAGTCGCTGGAGGCCGCCCGCCGCGGCCGGGATGATCGCGCCGAGCGGCCGGCCGAGATCATGGTGATGCGGGATCTCCCCACGCCGAAGATGGCCTACATCCTCGAGCGCGGCGACTATGACAAGCGGGGTAAGCCGGTGGAGCCCGACACGCCCGCGTCGCTCCCCCCCTTCCCTGCCGACCAGCCCCGAAACCGACTCGGACTGGCCCGCTGGCTCATCGATCCGGACCACCCGCTGCTCGCGCGGGTGACCGTGAACCGGCTCTGGCAGTCGCTGTTCGGCCTGGGGCTCGTGCAATCGTCTGAGGATCTGGGAAGCCAGTCCACTCGGCCGGAGCATCCGGAGGTGCTCGATCTCCTCGCCTGGCAGTTCTCGCATCCTGTCGCCGACGGTGGCTTCGGCTGGGACATGAAGCGGCTGATGAAGTCGATCATGCTCACGCGGACGTATCGCCAGCGGAGCATGGCCGATGTGAAGACGATGGCCGACGATCCGCTTAACGTCTGGCTCGCCCGAGGGCCGCGGCATCGGCTGCCGGCCGAGATGATCCGCGACGGTGCGCTGGCGGCCTGCGGACTGCTCGTGGAGAAGGTCGGCGGCCCGCCGGTGAAGACCTACGACATGCCCGAGTCGTTCAAGCCCGAAAAGGCCGATACGGGCGACGCCCTCTACCGTCGCAGCCTCTACACCTACTGGCGGCGGACGGGTCCGGCGCCGATGCTCGAGAGCTTCGACGTGCCGAAGCGGGTGGTCTGCGTCGCGAAGCGCGACACCACCAACACGCCGCTGCACGCCTTCGTACTGCTCAATGGTCCACAGTTCGTGGAGGCCGCCCGCGTGCTGGCTGAGCGGCTGCTGGCCGAGCGGTCGGGCGAGGCCGACGAGGCGGTCGCTCGGGCGTTCGAACTGCTCACGAGCCGCGTGCCCGACGGCGAGGAACGCGAGATCGTGGGGCGAATGCTCTCCGACCAGTTGGCGTTCTACCGCTCCCATCCCGATGAGGCCGGCCGGCTCGTGGCCGTGGGCGCGAAGAAACGCAACGAGTCGCTCCCCGCGGCCGATGTCGCCGCCACGGCCAGCGTGATCAATGCCCTGATGAACTACGACGGAAGCGTGGTGAAGCGATGAGAAAAAGGTGCCAGCCACCAAATTTGGAGAAACTGGGAAGCTCGCCCTGCGCAGACCACCCAAATTTGGTGGCTGGCACCTTTTTCGGGCGGCGGGAGTGGCTGCAGTCGTTCGGGATGGGGTTCGGCGGCCTCGCGCTGGCCGACATGCTCGCGCGGACGGCCCGGGCGGAGGCGGCCGGTGGGCTCGCGCTGCCTCCGGGTTCGACCGGGGGCGTGCTGGATGCCTTCCACATGCCGCCGAAGGCCAAGCGGGTGATCTACCTCTTCCAGTCGGGTGGCCCGTCGCAGCTCGACCTCTTCGACCACAAGCCGCTGCTCAAGGAACGCGACGGCGAACAGCTGCCCGACAGCGTCCGCGGCGGCCAGCGGCTGACCGGGATGTCGGGCAACCAGAGCTCGATTCCACTGGCGGCTTCCCCCTATGCGTTCGCCCAGCACGGCGAGAGCGGCGCCTGGGTGTCGGAGCTGTTGCCCTACACGGCCAAGGTGGCCGATCGGCTCTGCTTCATCCGCACGATGTACACCGAGAGCATCAACCACGGGCCGGGCGTGACCTTCATGCAGAGCGGCTCGCAGATTCCGGGCCGCCCGAGCATCGGCGCCTGGCTCGACTACGGCCTCGGCAATGCCGAGGACAACCTGCCCTCGTTCGTCGTGCTGCTCACGAAGAACAAGGGGGGCCAGCCGCTCATGAGCCATCTCTGGGGCGCGGGTTTCCTGCCGGCAAAGCACCAGGCGGTGAGGTTTCGGTCCGGGCCCGATCCGGTGCTCTACGTGAACAATCCTCCCGGCGTGTCGGCCGAGAGCCGGCGGAAGGTGCTCGACGGCTTGCGGCAGCTGCACGAGCATCAGTTCGCCGGCACGCCCGACGCCGAGATCACGGCGCGGATTTCCAACTACGAGATGGCCTTTCGCATGCAGTCGAGCGTGCCGGAGGTGACCAACTTCGCCGACGAGCCGCAGAGCGTGCTCGACATGTACGGCCCCGACGCCAAGGATCCCGGCACGTTCGCCGCCAACTGTCTGCTCGCCCGGCGGCTGGCTGAGCGAGGCGTGCGATTCATCCAGCTCTACCATCAAGACTGGGATCATCACGGCGGGATCAAGGGTGGTCTCAAGCGGGAGTGCCAGCAGACCGACCAGCCGGCGGCGGCGCTCGTGCAGGATCTCGCCAACCGTGGCATGCTCGACGACACGCTCGTCGTGTGGGGGGGCGAGTTCGGCCGCACGAACTACTGCCAGGGGCTCTACAAGCCGGGACAGGACTTCGGCCGCGATCACCATCCACGGTGCTTCACCAGCTGGATGGCAGGCGGCGGCGTGAAGCCGGGCGTGACCTGGGGCGAGACCGACGAGTACGGCTACAACATCGTGAAGGACGGCGTGCACGTGCACGACTTCCACGCGACGATGCTCCACCTCCTCGGCATCGACCATGAGCGGCTGACCTATAAGTTCCAAGGCCGCCGCTACCGGCTCACCGACGTCCACGGCAAGGTCGTGAAGGGCGTCCTCGCCTGACAGCCGGCAGCTCCCAAGTGGCCCCACGTAGCCTGTTCACGCCGTGACCGGGGTGAGAACCCGCGTTGAAGCTTCTCGCCGCGGAGCTAGAAGATCAGCGTCCCCTTTTTCTCTCGCACCGACGACACGGTCTCGTTGACACTCGCGATGATCCAGTGGAGCACGATTGCCCCAAGGATGCTGCCGGTGACGAGCGTGATGGCTGCCATGATGAAGCCGGCAGGAATCGCTGCGAGCGACTCGGCCGCCGGCCGGGCGAGGTGTGCGAGAACATACAGGCCCGTTGCCACCGCGATGCCGGGCCACAGCCCCAGGTCACGTGCGAGAAGCGGAAGGAGCAGCCCCCGGAAGAGCGCCTCGTAGCCGACGAGGTAGACGAGCCACGAGCCGATCATCGCCAGCCGCCACCTCCACGCAGCGGCGGCCGTCGCCGGTCCTTCGCCCAGCCGCATCTCCGGATAGAACTGTCGCATCTCTGGAAGCCATCCCGCACACACGAGCACCGGCGCCACGGCCAGGCCGATGGCGACGGCCAGCCCCAGCGAGAGGCCGACCGAGCCGGGCATGAGAGCGGTGTCGGCGAGCGGAATTCCAAGCCAGCCAACGATGCCGAGCGAGGCCACGGCCAGCCACGAGCCACCGACGAGCTTCGCGGCCACCGCCCGCTTCGGTGAGACCGCCGCAGTGCCCCCCGCCGCGAGCCGGCCAAACCACTCCCCGAGCACGAAGACCGCCACGGCCGCGGTTACCAGCCGTGGCACGAAGAGAGCGGCCGCGTCGGGCGGCCAGAGTTCGTTCCAGGTGAGAGGTTGCATGCCGATGATTGTATGACCGGTTCGGGAAACCTGCCGCGTTGGGCGACACATCCATGCTCACGACAGATCCACCACGTAGAGCGCAATGGCGGCCGTCATGAGGGCGGCGGCGGCGAGGCGGCGGAGGAGCGTGCCGCGGTCCACCTGCTCCTCCAGGTCGTGCCAGCCGAGATGGGCGAGCACGGCGCCGAGTCCCACGGCGATGATGCCGCGGGTCGATTGGAGGATGTTGCCGAAGACCGCCCCCACGAGGCCGAAGCAGGTATAGAGACCCGCCATGCCGGCCAGCCACGCGACCGCGTATTGCACGGACGCGGCCCAGTCGCGGCGATCGCGGGGCAGCGCCCGTGGCAGGAGCGTCGCCACCACGAGGCCGCAGAGGACGTAGGTGATCGCCATCGCGAAGCAGCCTGCGTGGAGCCGCGGAGCCGCAGGCCACCACCCCGAGCCGCCCGTGTGCAGGGCGTTGATGAGCTGTACGATGCAGAGGTCCGCGAGAGCGAACATCAAACAAGCCGTGAGCACCGCGGCGAGCGCCGCAGGCGGGGCGCTGCCGCCGGCCCGTTGGAGCATTGCCGCCGCTGCCACGCTCAGGCCGACCGCGAGCCACTGCACGGAGTCGAGCGGCTCGCCCGGCAGCAGCGACACGATGCCCGCGAGCATCACGATCTTGAGGCCGAGCAGCGGTGCGAGCCGAGACGCGGGCATCCGCTTGAGCGTGGCGAACACGATCCCCTGTCCCGCGAGGTAGCAGCCGGCGGAGCCGAGAAGCGGCGGCAGCCAGCGGGCCAGTTCGGGCAGCGTGGCCGGCCGGATCGCCCACGCGGCCGGCAGGCAGATGAGCCCCATGATTATGTGGCCGAGCACGAGCAGCCGCAGGCTCCCGCCGCCGGCACGATTCCCGTGGTGACGCGAGATCAGGTAGGAGAGCGCGCTGAAGGCGGCGGCCGCGATGCCCGCGACGAGGCCGGGCAGGAGGGAGTCGTTCATCGGATTCATGCGGGCGGAGCGAGCTCGGCTTTGGGCGGCAGAAACGTTGTGTTCGTCATGGTCGGCACAACCCGACCAGGCGGGCCGGTCGCCGCGGCCTTCGGCGGCGGCTCCGCCACGAACCGGCCTGTAGAGTTGCGCTGGAACCATTCTCGTCAGGATCCAGCCATGGCCTTTGCCGACCGGTCGATCGCCCGCTCGTTTCCCCCCGCCCGCGGCCATGCCCCGGCGCCGGCCGTCGTGGCCCCGGCTGCCGCCGAGCCGCTGCCCCGCAACCGCGTCCGTGATCTGACCGCCCTCGCCCTGCTGGCCGGCTGCGTGTTTCTCGTCGCAGCGCTGGCGACCTTCCACCCGGCCGACCCGCCGGTGGCCCAGATGATCCCCGCCCATCTCCGGGCCGTGAACGCCTGCGGCCTGATCGGCTCCACCGCCGCGTCCGGCATGTTCGAGTGGTTCGGCCTCGGCAGCTGGTTCGTCGCCGCCCTGATCTTCGCCTTCACCGTCGCGCTGCTCCGCCGCCGGCCGATGCCCGATCTCCCGCTGCGCACGGCCGGAGCGATCCTGGCCGTCGTCGGTGCCTGCACCCTGCTCACGATGTTTCTGCCGGAATGGGTCGACCGGCCGATCTGGGGCGCGGGCGGCCGCGCGGGGGCCCTTGGCCGCCACTTTGCCGAAACCCATCTGGCCGCGACGGGCGCCGCCATCGTCGTCACGAGCCTCACTGCCGCGGGCTTGTTCCTCGCGTCCGACGCCGCCGTGCTCCGGATCGTGAACGGCCTCGTCGCCCTTGGCGGCATCTCGATCACAGCGATGACGTCCGCCGCCGGCCGGTTCGTGTCGTGGCGGGCGGCCCGCAAGGCTGCGGCTGCCGAGGCGGCCGTCGTGGCCGATGTGTTCCCGGGCCTCCGTGGCCGGCTGAAGCCTGCGATCGGTGCGGATGCCGATGCGGATGCCGAAGACGAAGACGACGAGTCGGAGCCCACGCTCCGCGTGAAGCGGCGCGAGGTGCCCGTGGTCGTCGAGGCAGACGAAGACGACGAGGCCGTCGCCGAGGCCGATGGCGACGACGAGGAGTCGGAGGACGAGGCTCCGCAGCCTGCCGCCCCGGCCCGGTCGCTCGTGCCGATCAAGTCGCGGTCGAACCGCAAGCCGGTCGAGGCCCTCACGATGTCGCCCGATCCGACGGCCAACTACGAGCTGCCGAGCCTCGACCTGCTGCTCGCGACCGAGTACCTCGAGCTCGACCAGCAGGAGCAGGAGGTTCGCGACCGGGCCCGCGTGCTCGAGAAGACGTTCGCCGAGTTCGGCTTCAAGGTGAAGGTGGTCGAGGTCGAGACGGGCCCCGTGATCTCGCAATACGAGATCGAGCTGGAGGCGGGCCTGCGGCTCTCCAAGATCACGAACCTCGCCGACGACCTGGCGATCGCGCTCCGCGTGCCGAGCGTCCGCATCGTGGCCCCGATCCCGGGCAAGAACTCGGTGGGCATCGAGGTGCCGAATACCACGCGGCAGATGGTCCGCCTCCGCGAGGTGATCGAGGAGACGCAGGCCAAGGCCCGCACGATGAAGATCCCGATCTTCCTCGGCAAGGACGTCGCGGGCAATCCGATGGTGGTGGACATGGCGAGCATGCCCCACCTCTTGATCGCCGGCCGCACGGGCACGGGTAAGTCGGTGTGCTTGAACTCGATCATCGTCTCGATGCTCATGACCCGCCGGCCCGACGAGGTGCGGATGCTCATGATCGACCCGAAGATGGTCGAGCTGACGCCCTACAAGTCGCTGCCGCACCTGATGCACCCGGTCGTCACCGACATGAAGAAAGCCGAGGCGATCCTCGCCTGGGCGGTGGACAAGATGGAGGAACGCTACGCCCTGCTCGCGAAGGTGGGCGTGCGACACCTCACGCAGTACAACGCGCTCGGCCGCGAGACGATCCTCGAGCGGATGAAGCCCGAGTCGGAGGAGGAGGCAGCCGCGATTCCGACGACGATGCCCTTCATCGTGATGATCGCCGACGAGATCGCCGACATGATGATGACGGCGGGCAAGGAGATCGAGGCCCACATCATCCGACTCGCCCAGAAGAGCCGGGCGGTGGGCATCCACCTGATCCTCGCGACCCAGAAGCCGACGGTGGACGTGATCACCGGCCTCATCAAGAGCAACCTGCCGGCCCGGATCGCCTTCCAGGTGGCCAGCCGCACCGACAGCCGCGTGGTGCTCGACGAGATGGGGGCCGAACGGCTCCTCGGCAACGGCGACATGCTCTTCCTCTCGCCCGGCACCAGCCAGATCCTCCGTGGTCAGGGCACGTTCCTCTCCGACGACGAGATCGGCCGCGTGATGGCGGCGATCGGCACGAGCGAGCCGCAGTATGCCGCCGAGCTCGTGAACCTCCAGCCGGCACCGTCGGGCGACGCGGCCAAGGGCGGGGCCAGCCCGAAGGACAAGGACGACCTGTACGAGGCGGCCGTGGAGGTGGTGATCCGCGAGGGGCGTGGCAGCGTGTCGCTGCTCCAGCGGGCGCTCGGCGTGGGGTACGGCCGCGGGGCCCGCCTCATCGACTTCATGGCGGAGGACGGCGTCGTCGGGCAGTATGCCGGCAGCCAGGCCCGCGAAGTGCTTCTCACGATGGAGCAGTGGGCCGACCGCAACGGATCGGCTCCCCTGCCCCCGGATCCCGCGCCCCGGAAGCTGAAGATTCAGCCGCACGCGGCTGCGACCTCCCCGGCCGTGATCGATCCCGACGAGGAGATCGACCGCGAGGAGGCCTTCGCCGACCTCGAGTCGGAAGAGGATGCCGACGACGACTCCGACGACGATGCCGAGTACGAGGACGACGACTCGTACGACGACGCCGATGACGAGTCGGATGACGACGCGGACGAGTAGGCCACGTTTGCGCTAGTGGACTCCAAAAGCCCCCGGCGGAAGCCGGCGGGGTGACGCGTTGCAATCATCACGGGCGTGTTCGATCAAATGCCCGGATGGGGATGGTGAGCGTCATCCCACTCGCTTCCGCGAGGGGCTTGTGGAGCGGTTTCCCGGGCTGTAGGGGCGTTCCCCCAAAAGCCCCCGGCGGAAGCCGGGGGGTGACGCGTTGCGATCATCACGGGCGTGTTCGATCAAATGCCCGGATGGGGATGGTGAGCGTCATCCCACTCGCTTCCGCGAGGGGCTTCTGGAGCGGGTCCCGGGGCTTTTGGAGCGTTCCCCCAAAAGCCCCCGGCGGAAGCCGGCGGGGTGACGCGTTGCGATCATCACCGGCGTGTTCGATCAAATGCCCGGATGGGGATGG
>JBILVW010000451.1:0-2594 GCA_044370205.1 Pirellulales bacterium
TACCTCACGGCCGCATCTGCGGGAGGCCGCGGTCGTGTGGCATCAGTGGCTTGCCGCCGTGCGGCCGGAAGACCGGCAGGAGATCATCGACGCGGGCACCGACAAGCGGCTCCAGTGGATCGACTGGTATGCGTCGCGGCCCGATGGGGCTGGCCGCCCGGGCTTCCGTCCCGATCCGCGGAACCGTCCCGTCGGCGAGCGAGGACCAGGCCGACCCTGGTGGCCTCCGCGGCCAAGTGGCCCGGTCACACCGTGACGAGCTTGAGAAACTCGAGCAGCGCCGCGTTGAACACGCCCGGCGCTTCCAGCGGTGTCATGTGGCCGGCCCGCGGCACCACGAGCAGGCGGGCGTCGGGGATCAGCTGTTCCGCCTTCTCCATGCAGTCCGGCGGCGTGAGGGCGTCTTCGGCGCCGACGACGAGTAGCGCAGGCACCCGCAGTCGCCGCACGGCCTCGGTCATGTCGGGGCGGTCGCCAAGCGCGGCGAGCGCCGCCTGGATCGTCTCCACCGGCTGCGACACGATCATGCGTTGCAGCTCAGCCTCGATCGCGGCGCGATCCGGCGCCGCCTTCGCCTCGGCCGACGTCGCGAGCAGCCGTGGAATCATCGCCTCGGCGACGAGGCTCTGCCCGAGCCGGCCCACCTTGGCCGCGAGATCGACCCGGCCCGCGCGAACCTCGGGCGTGTCGGCCTCCAGCCGCGTATCGACGAGCACGAGGGCGGCCACGCGATCCGGATGCCGGGCCGCCACGTGCTGGGCCACGTAGCCCCCCATCGAGAGCCCGCAGACCACGGCGGGCGTGGCGACGTGGACCGCGTCGAGCAGGGCGACGGCGTCATCGGCGAGCTGCTCCATGCTTTCCGGCCCTGGGCCCGTGCTGCCGCCGAAGCCCCGCTGGTCGGGCACGATCAGCCGCACCCGCTCCGCCAGCGGCTCCTGCCGGGCCCACATGCCGTGGTCGAGTGGAAACCCGTGCAGGAGCAGCAGCGGCAGCCCGCTCCCGGCAGTGTGCACGGCAAGGCGAGTGTCGCGGACCGCGACGTGATGCGTGGCGAGGGAGGTCATGGCTTTGGCAATTGACTGCGGAACCGCTCGAGGTTCCGTTGGATCGTACGGCCGTGCGGCTCGAGACGGTGGGCGAGCGACTGCGTGCGAACCGCGGCTGGCAACCGTCCGGCCGCGGCGTGGCAGTGGGCGAGCGTGTCGAGGAAGCTCGACTCATCGGGCGACTTGTCGAGCGACAGCCGCGAGTAGCGGGTGGCCTTTTCGATGTCTCCCTCCGTGTTGGCGACGAGCCAGGCGAATTCGTTGTAGCCCTGGGTTTCCTCGGGCACTGCCTGGATCTCGCCGTCGATCTGCTCGACCGCCTGGGCCACGCGGTCGGCGGCCTCCTGCCGCTGGGCGGGCGTGTTGTCGGGGAGCTTGTAGAGCGCGATCAACGCATCGACGTCTTTCGGGTAGGCCGCGACCGCCTCCTCGACGAGCCGCCGCCGACCAGCTGCATCACCGCGGGCCGCCGCCGCGCACGACTCGAAATACAGCATCCGCGAGCGGACCGATTCGACGTCGCGGGACAGCGTGCGGCGGACGAGGTCGCCGCCGTCGGCTTCGCTGCGCGTGACGAGCTGGCGCAGCACGTCGGCCGCACGGACGTGGTCCTCCTGGTCGTGGAGAAACTCCGCGAACATCAGTGCCGACACGGCGAACGTCTCTTCCGGCGTGGTGGCCGACGTGAGCACTGCGTCGTATTCCCGGACGGCCCAGTCACTCGCACCCCACTTCGCCAGCAGCCGCGCGATCACGGCTCGTCGCTCGCCCGCATCGTCGGCGGTCTGCGTCTGCTCGAAGGCGGCAGCAGCGCGACGCCGGGCCTCCGGCTCGTCGCCTGCCCGCCGCCAGGCAAGGGCTGCCGCATACATCGCGACGGCGTTGGATTGCAGCAGCTGCGGCCAACGCTTTTCGACGAGTTTCACAGCTTCCGGCAGACCGTTGTCGGCGAGCCAGGCAAGCTCGGCGACCGCCACACTCTCGTCGGCCTCCGGGCGGCCGCCGGCCACGAGCAGCCGATCGGCTTCGGCGAGGGCGTCGTCCTTCCGCCCGGCGGCGACGAGCATCCGAATCAGGCTGCGGCGAAACGTGCGCCGCAGGACTCCTTCGACACGCTCGCCCGCCGTGTCGCCCGGGAGCGTGGCATCGAGCCGCGCGAAGGCCGCGATGGCGGCGGCGAGTGCGGCGGCCTTTGCGGCCGGCGACTCCCCGCGGGTGAACTCGACGAGCCCGTGCAGGAACGCGGCCGTGGGCCGGCCGCTCGTGCCGAGGCCGCGGGCGATCCGCTCGCGGATGCCGTTCCACGCCGGGTCGCCGGGCTGCCACTCGTCGATGAGCAGCGCCGCGGCAGTCCGCGAGCCGGCGGCGGTGCGGTCGAGGCGAACGATACGGGCGAGTGGCTCGATGCCGGCGTCGTCGTCGAGCCGCAAGAGACGGTGCAGGATCGTGCCGCGATTGGCAGCGGTCGCACGCGCCAGGCGGTCGAGTAAGGCCGCCACGGCCGGCGGATCGTCGGGCCGAGAAATCGCGAGGCCGTCATGCGGC
>JBILVW010000083.1:0-9478 GCA_044370205.1 Pirellulales bacterium
CGTTCGCCCCGATATCGCCGCGCTCGCCGGCTACGTGCCCGGCGAGCAGCCGCAGGGGGGCAAGTGGATCAAACTCAATACCAATGAGAATCCCTACGCGCCGTCGCCGGCCGTGGCCAGGGCGCTGGCGGCCACCGCTGCAGGCCGGACGCTCGCCAAATATCCCGACCCGCTGGCGACCGTGTTTCGGATGCGGGCCGCCGAGGTGCTCGGCGTCGATCCAGACTGGATCATCTGCGGCAACGGCAGCGACGACCTGCTCACGATCCTCGTCCGCACGTTCGTCGGGGCGGGGCAGTGCCTGCGGATGCCGTACCCGAGTTACATCCTCTACCGCACGCTGGCCGGCATCCAGGGAGTGGCCTGCGACGAATTTCACTATGAACGCGACTGGTCGCTCGGGGACGGTTTTGCGGCTCCTCGCACGAGCGCCGGCGCCGACGTGAAGCTCGCGATCATCGCCAATCCAAACAGCCCGTCTGGCATGCTCCTGCCGCCAGCGCGGATTCGCGAGATCGCCGTCCGGCTGCCGTGTGCCCTGGTGGTGGATGAAGCATATGGCGACTTCGCGACCGAGAACTGTCTCGAGCTCGTGAAGGAAAACGAGCGGGTGATCGTCACGCGGTCGTTCAGCAAGTCGTATGCCCTCGCCGGCCTGCGGTTCGGCTTCGCGGTGGCCCAGCCCCATGTCGTCGCCGAACTGCAGAAGGTAAAAGACTCCTACAACTGCGACACGCTCTCGATCGCCGCCGCGACTGCCGCGATCGACGACCAGGCGTGGCTCACCGACAACCGGGCGAAGATCATCGCCACTCGCCGCCGGCTCACCGACGCCATGCGGGGCCTCGGCTACGACGCCGTTGAGAGCCAGGCCAACTTCGTCTGGTGCACGCATCCGTCGCGGCCGCACAAGCCCGTCTACGAGGCGCTCAAGGCCCAGGGCATCCTCATCCGCTTCATGAACTACGCCGGCTGGGGCGACGGCCTCCGAATCACCGTCGGCACCGACGACGAGATCGATGCCTTCCTGGCCGTCATGAAGACGATCTGACCGAGATTCCCGAACGCACGAGATTCCATGCCCCGCACCGCCACCGTTTCCCGCAAGACCGCCGAAACCGACATCCGGCTCACACTCGACCTCGACGGCACGGGCAAGGCCGACGTCCGCACGGGCCTCGGCTTCTTCGACCACATGCTCACGCTGCTGGCGGGCCACTCGCTCTGCGACCTGCAGGTCGCCTGCACCGGCGACCTGCACGTGGACGGTCACCACACGGTGGAAGACGTGGGCCGCGCTCTCGGGGCCGCCCTCGTCGAGTGTCTCGGTGACCGCCGCGGCATCCGCCGCTACGGCCACGCCATCATCCCGATGGACGAGTCGCTGGCGACCGTGGCCGTCGATCTCGGCGGCCGTGCGGCCTGCGTGTTCGCCGTCGATTTCCCGGTGCCCACGATCGGCACGTTCGACGCCCAGCTCGTCGAGGTGTTCTGGGAAAGCGTGGCGGCCACGGCCGGCATGAACTTCCACGCCATCCTGCACCACGGCCGCAACGGCCACCACATCGCCGAGGCGGTGTTCAAGGCGGCCGCGCGGGCCCTCCGCGTGGCGGTGGAGGAGGACCCGCGTCAGCCCGGGATCCCGAGCACCAAAGGCACGCTCACGTCGAAGTGACGCGAGGGGGTCTGGAAGCCCAATCGCGTGAGCGATGGGGGCCACGCGGGACGTCAGGCAGTCGTACCGCTCGCGCGGTTACGCTTCCCGGGCAGTAGTCGTACCGCTCGCGCGGTTACGCTTCCCGGGCAGCGGTCGTACCGCTCGCGCGGTTACGCTTCCCGGGCAGCGGTCGTACCGCTCGCGCGGTTACGCTTCCCGGGCAGGCCGCTCGTCCGGCGACGTGACACGGGTAGCCCCGAGCCCGCGTCACTCGTTGACGTAGGTCTCGAGGAACCTGGCCAGCTTGTGGAAGTCGCAGCCGCGTTCCACGTAGCGGACCACGGTAACGAGCGTATTGGGATCGACGAGCTCTTCGAACGGGACGTAGTTGAGGTCGAGCTGGCCCGACACGCTCACCATCACGCCGTCAAGGCCTCGCTCCGCGAGCGCCCGGTAGCCGCCGACGCCGAGCTGGCTCCCCAGCATCACGTCAAAGGCGTGCGGCTTGGCGCACCGCGCCTCGTAGCCGAGCTGCAGACCGACCACCTTCCGCGACCGGCCCGTCTGCTTCTTGAACTCGTCGGCCACGAGCTTGGCGAACATTTTGCCGAGCTGCACGTGCGAGATCGAAATGTGGCCGTGGTCGTCGCGGGGGATGCCCTCGAGCGCCTTGGCGGGCAGGTATTCGGCGAGACCTTCGGCCATCACGATCACGCCGTACTGCTTGCCCTCCTGCTCCTCGCGGACTCGCATCGTCTTTACGATCCGGCCGATCACCGCGTCGATGTTCATCACCGGCTTGATCTTCGTCTGGCCATTGGCGTCGGTGATCGTCTCCTCGCCCCGGTACTTGCCGTGGATGTCCTCCACGCTGATCACGAGGCTGGCCTCGCCGGCGATCGCGGCGCCGTAGGAGAGCCAGCCGGCGCTGCGGCCCATCGTCTCGCAGAGGAAGTAGGCGCGGCTCGCCTCCGCGTCGTAGAGGAGGTTGCGGATCTCGCCACCGAGCGTGTCGACCGCGGTGAAGTAGCCGAACGTGAAATCGATCCCCATGTAGTCGTTGTCGATCGTCTTCGGCAGGTGGACGACCGGGATCCGCTTGGCGTCGGCCGGGAGGCGGTCTTGGTAGAGCTTGAACTTGTTGGCCGTCTTGAGGGTGTCGTCGCCGCCGATCGAGATCAGCGCCTCCACGCCCAGCGAGCGGAGGCCCTCGTAGACGTTCTTCAGCGGCTGCGCCCGTTCGGCGTCGTCGAGGTGGCTGGGGTGGGAGACATGCTTGCCGGGGTTGGTCCGCGCGGTGCCGATCATGATCCCCTGGCCGCTCCGGGTTCGCTTGAGGAAGTCGGGGGTGATCTTGATGTAGTCGCGGCCCTCGACGAGCGGCTGGGCGGGGGAGAAGTCGGCGAGCGACGAGTAGCCGTGCTTCATGCCGAGCACCTCGGTGCCCTCGCGCATGAACGAGGTGGCGGCGGTCGAGATCACCGCGTTGGCGCCCGGGGCGGGGCCCCCCGCGAACAGGATCGCGACGCGGCGGAAGTGGTGGACGGCCTTCGGGGGGCGGGATAGCGACTCGGGCATCGACTTCCTTACTTGGCGAGGAGCATGCGTTCCACGAATGTCGTGTCGACTTGGGCCTCGTGGAAGGCGGTGTTGGAAAGCACTTCGATGTGCAGGGGGACGGTGGTCTTGATGCCCTCGATGCGGAGTTCCTTCAGGGCGCGGATCATCGTCTCGATCGCCTCCTTGCGGGTGGGCTGGTGGACGATCAGTTTGCCCACGAGGGAATCGTAGTGCGGCGGCACGACGTAGCCGGTGGTGGCGTGGGAGTCCCACCGCACGCCGAATCCGCCCGGGGCGATGATCCGGTCGATGCGGCCGGGGTTGGGGCGGAAGTTGTGGGCCGGATCCTCGGCGTTGATCCGGCACTCGATCGCATGGCCGCGGGGCTTGATGTTTTCCTGCTTCAGATCGAGCTTCTCGCCGGCTGCGACCCGAATCTGGGCCTTGAGCAGGTCGATGCCCGTGACCATCTCGCTCACCGGGTGCTCCACCTGAATGCGGGCGTTGACCTCGATGAAATAGAAGTTGTCCTGCTGGTCGACGATGAACTCGACCGTGCCGGCCGAGAAATAATTGGCCGTCTTCGCGAGCCGCACCGCGGCGTCGGCCATCTTCTGTCGCGTGGCCTGCGGCAGGCGGGGCGACGGGCTCTCCTCGATCAGCTTCTGGTGCCGCCTTTGGGTCGAGCAGTCCCGCTCCCAGAGGTGGAATACGTTGCCATGCTGGTCGCCGAGAATCTGGATTTCAACGTGCCGCGGCCGCTCGATGTATTTCTCGATGTAGATGCCCGGATTGCCGAACGCCGCCTGGGCCTCGGCCGAGGCCTGCTGCCAGGCGCTCGCCAGCGCGAGATCGTTGGCGGCCACCCGCATGCCCTTGCCGCCGCCGCCGGCCGTCGCCTTGAGCAGCACGGGGAAGCCGATCTCGCGGGCGACCTTCACGGCCTCCTGCTCGCTGCCGATGATGCCCTGGCTGCCCGGCACCGTCGGCACACCCGCCTCGCGGGCCAAGGCCCGGGCGGAGTTCTTGTCACCCACCCGCTCCATCGCCTCGGGCGTGGGGCCGATGAACCCGATGTCGCAGGAGCGGCAGACCTCGGCGAAGTGGGAGTTCTCGGAGAGAAAACCGTAGCCGGGATGGATCGCCTGCACGTTTCCGATCTCCGCCGCGCTGATCACGCGGTCGATCCGCAGGTAGCTGTCGGCAGCCTTCGCAGGCCCCACGCAGATCGCCTCGTCGGCAAGTTCGAGGTAGGGTGCGCCGCGGTCGGCCTCGCTGAAGATGGCCACGGTCTCGACGCCGAGCTCACGGCATGCGCGGATGACACGCAGGGCGATCTCGCCGCGATTGGCGATGAGGATCCGTTTGAACATGGTGCCGCCTGAACGGGGGTATGGCTGCGCGGACTCAGGCCTCGGGATCGACCTTGATCAGGGGCTGGCCGAACTCGACCGGGGCCCCGTTCTCCACGAGGATCGCCACCACCTGTCCCGACACGCCGGCTGGAATCTCGTTGAACACCTTCATCGCCTCGACGATGCAGACCGTCTTCTCGGGGCCGATCCGGTCGCCCACCTTCACGAAGGGAGCCGAGTCGGGGCCACTGGCCTTGTAGAACGTGCCCACCATCGGACTCTTGATGACGAGCATCCGGGCGTCGGCGGCCGAGGCGGCGGGGGCCGAGGCGGCGGCCGGTTCCGCAGCTGCGGGGCGGGGCATGGCCATGGCGGGGGCGGAATAAGCGACGACCTCGCCTCCCCGCCGGATTCGCACGCGGTTGTCAGCCTGCTTGAGGTCGAGTTCGGAGAGATCGTGCTCCTTCATGAGCTCGATCAGCCGGCGGACCTTCTTCACGTCGAAGATGTCGCCCGGATTGGGTGCGGCACACATGGGGGCAAAATGTCTCCTGGGCGGCCGAAATCCCGGCCGAAGTCGGGCCGAAGGTAGCCCGCCCGCGGGTTTTCAGTCAAGGTAAAGGCGTCGTGTCGTCGGCTGGAGCGGCATCTTTCCCGGCGGGCGGTGGCCCCAGCCCCATCCTTCCAATTTCGAGAAGCACGTTTCATGAGCGGTCTTGAACGCCCTGCGGATCTGCCCCGCCTCGAGCCGCGGGACCGCGATTCGAGCAAACGCGACTATGGCCGAGTGGCGGTGATCGGCGGCGCGGCGGGCATGGCGGGAGCACCAACGCTCACGTCGATGGCGGCCCTGCGGAGCGGGGCCGGGCTCGTGGAACTCCTGGTGCCAGAGCCGGTGGTCGTAATCGCCGCCTCGTTCGATCCCTGCGTGATGGCCCACGGGCTCATCGCCCGGGAGGGGGGATTCGCGGCCGCGGCGGCGGCCGAGATCGCGCCGCGGGTGGCACGGGCCGACGCGGTTGCCGTCGGGCCCGGCATCGGCCGCACGGCCGACGTTCGAGCCATCGTGCTCGACCTCTGGCGCAACCTTGCGCAGCCCGCCGTGTTCGACGCCGATGCCCTCTGGACGCTGGCACAGGTGCCTCGTGAGCGGCTGCGGACGCACGCCGGCCCGCGGGTGATCACGCCCCATCACGGCGAGATGCAGCGGCTCCTGGGGAAGGATGCCTCCGCGATGACGAGCCGCGGTGACCTCGAGCAGGCTGCTCGGGAGATGGCCACCACCATCGACGCCGTGATCGTGCTCAAGGGCCCGGGCACGTTCGTCGTGGGCGGGGGGCGCTCGGCCCACAACGAGACGGGTAACCCCGGCATGGCGACGGCTGGCACGGGCGACGTGCTCACCGGCGTGGTGGCCGCGCTGCTCGCGCAGGGGCTGACGCCGTTCGACGCGGCGCGGCTGGCGGCCTGGGTGCACGGCCGCGCCGGCGACGCGGCCGCCGCTGATCTCGGCCAGGTCTCGATGACCGCCCGCGACCTGCTCGACCGGCTGCATGTCGCGTTTCGGTCGCTCGGGCCGTGACTTGAGGGAATCCGAAGGGCACCTCGACTCGCCCAAACCGCCAGCCGGAGGCACGTGCTCGCCGCCGGCGGATTTTGACGATTCGCACTCGCTGGATGTGGTGAGCCATCGCTGGCAGTCAAAATTCACCGTCGGCTGCGCGCGACCTCCGGCTGGCTTTCCCTGATGCTTGACGACCGTCGATTCACCGGTCGCTCGAAACCGATCAGCGTCGCGGTCGGCCGGCAAATGCCGCGAGGCGGGTGACGTCTACGACGCCGTCGTCGCGGGCGATCCAGAGTCGCAGGCCCGGCGTCGGCTCGACGCGATGGCCGCCGGTGAAGGAGCCGAATGCGGGGAGCACGAGCAGGCTCTCCTCGGCCACGAAGCAGCGGTCGGCAAACCGGTCGCCGCTCGGCGAGCGGATCGAGACCGTGGGATGCAGATGGCCGCCGATCGTGAAGGCGGTGCGGCCGCAGTCGTCGAGCGGGGTGGCCGGCTCGTGCACGAAGTGAAAGGGTGGCTCGTCGAGCGCGCGGAGGCAGGAGTCGATCCCGAGCGAGGCGGGGAGCGTGCCGATGCGGCGATCGTGGTTGCCGATCACGAGCAACACGGCCGTGTCCGCGATCCGCGCCCGCGTGTCCGCAAACTCGGTGAAGACGTCGGGCGTGCAGCCCCCGGCCGCATGGAAGAGGTCGCCGAGGATCAGGAGCCGTGTCGCCGCGGTCTCGACCACGAGCCGCTCCAGTCTCGTGAGATCCTGTTGGGCCGATCCCTCGGGCACGGGGATGCCTGCCTTGCGAAACGTCGCCGCCTTCCCGAGATGGAGGTCGGCGACGAGCAGTGTGCGGCTGGCCGGCAGAAAGGCCGCCCGCCCGGGCAGGAGCAGGATGTCGGCATCGAGGCCCGTGGTCCTATCGGTCGCTGCACTGATCCGCATCATGCCTCACAGGGTACCGCAAATCGAAGCGGTGCCCGCAGCTGCCTCCAGTTCTCGAGCCATGTCGGTGATTCGCTCCAGCCAGCCCTGCGTCGTGAGCCGCGACTGGATGAACTCGGCCCAGATCGGGAAGGCGAGCGGCGTGAGCCGGGGCGTCTCCACGATGCGGATCTCCTGCGTGGCGATCCGCTCGAGCGCGTCGTGCAGCCGCCGAAACTCGAACTGCTGCTCCAGCACCTCGCGGCGGGCTTGGGCGAGCAGCATGTTTTCCGCGTCGTGCTCCACTAGCACGTCGAAGATCAGGCCGGCCGATGCCTGTGTCTGCCGGTCCGACCTTCGGGCCCCGGACACGAGCCCGGCCACGCGGGCGATCTCCCGGAAGTGACGGCGGGCCATTTCCGTGCCGTTGAGGCAGGCGAGCAGATCATCGAGCAAATTGGCCGGCGAAAACAGCTGCCGCCAGGCCCGCTCTTCGGCGGCGAGCGGGTCGCGGCCGGCCACCTCGAAGCCCCAGTCGTTGGCCGCGAGCATGAGCGTGCTCGGGCGGCGGCTCGCGATCCGCCAGGCGACGAGTGCTGCGAGTCCCTCGTGCACGAGCCGACCCGCGAAAGGAAACACGAACGTGTGATGCCCGTCGCGGCCCTGCCACCGCTCGATGAGCAGCGTGTCGGGATCGGGCAGACGGCTCCAGCGGGCCTGCGTCGCCAGCAGCGGCAGCACCGCGTTCACCTCCCGCGGCAGCACCGTGTTCACCTTGCGTGGCACGTGCTGGCCCGCAGCCGGGCGACCCGCAGCCTGCACGAGGTCGAGCACCGCCGCGGAGAGCAGTGTGGAGAGGGGCATGCGGCCGCCGTTCCACCGGGGCACCTGGAGCGTGGCCGGACCACGGGCCCGCTTTACCCAGGCCGTGAGGCCGTCGAAGCGGAACAGCGTGAGCGGCTTGCCGGCGAACAGAAATCGGTCGCCTTCGTTGAGCCGCGACATGAACGACTCCTCGACGGTGCCGAGCCGGCCGCCACGGAGCCATTTCACCTCGACCGTCGCGTCGCCGGCGATCGTGCCGATGTTCATCCGGTGCTTCCGCGCGATCGCCTTGCTGGCGACGTACCAGCGGCCGAACCGCTCCACGATCCGCGCGTAATCGGGGTACGCCGCGAGAGCCGGGCCGCCGCGGGCCGCGAAGTCGATCGCCCACTGCCAGGAGGCATCGTCAAGCGCGGCGAACGCCCGGGTCGCCATCACCTCGGCCCGGAGCTCGGTCTCGCGAAAGCCACCGCTGCAGGCCACGGTGACGATGTGCTGGGCGAGGCAGTCGAGGGCGAGCGTGAGCGGACGGCGGGCCTCGACCACGCCCGCCTCGACCGACCGCCGCGCGGCAGCGCATTCGATCAGCTCGAGCGCATGGGTGGGCACGCAGACGAGCCGGCCGACGGCGCCGGGTGCGTGGCCGCTGCGGCCAGCCCGCTGCAGGAGCCGCGCGATCCCCTTCGGGCTGCCGACCTGGAGCACCTGCTCGACCGGCCCGAAATCCACGCCGAGGTCGAGGCTCGACGTGGCCACCACGCACTTGAGTTTGCCGCGGCGCAGGCCCTCCTCGGCCTGCGTCCGCAGGTCGCGGTCCACCGAGCCGTGATGCAGGGCGAGCTGCTTCTTCCACTCGGGCCGCGCCGTCGAGATCGCCTCGAACCACCGCTCGGCCTGCGACCGTGTGTTGGTGAATACGAGCGTGGTGGCGGCCCGGTCGATCACCTCGACCACCTGCGGCAGGAGCCGCATGCCCATGTGGCCCGCCCACGGGAACCGCTCCATCGGCTCGGGGATGAGCGTCTCGATCTCGAGCCGCCTCGGCACCGCGGCCGACACGATCCGCGCGGTGGCGGCCCGTGCCGGCCCCACGAGTGCGGCGACGGCATCGTCAAGGTTGGCGAGCGTCGCAGAAAGGCCCCATGACACGAGCCCGGGCCGCAACGCTCGCAGCCGCGCGATCGCCAGCTCCGTCTGCACGCCCCGCTTCGTGGAGAGCAGCTCGTGCCATTCGTCCACGACCACTGCCTCGAGTCCGGCGAAGATCTCGTGGGCATCGTCGAGCGAGAGGAGAATCGAAAGCGACTCGGGCGTCGTGACGAGCGCCGTCGGCCAGTTCTCGCGGAGGCGGCGGCGGTCGGCGGCCGACGTGTCGCCCGTTCGCGTGCCCACGGTCCAGCCGCGCGCCACGGCATCGGGGCCGCGGAGCGGCTCTTCGAGCGCCCGCACCGTGTCGGCGGCGAGGGCTCGCAGGGGCGTGATCCACACCACGCGCAGGCCGGCGGAGGGCGCGGGGGTGGCGGCATCGACAACCTGCGTCCGGGCGATCGCCCCGAGCCAGGCCGCGAGCGTCTTGCCCGTGCCCGTCGGCGCGTGGAGCG
>JBILVW010000452.1:0-2591 GCA_044370205.1 Pirellulales bacterium
CCACAATGCGGCCGTCGTGCCGCTCGACGAGGCAGGCATAACGCGGGAGACGAGCTCACGCGGGAGTGTCTCGCGATCGACGTGGCTCGCAAGCTGACGAGCGAGGACGTGCTGGAGCGGCTGAGCGATCTGTTCGTGCGCCGAGGTGTGCCGGAACACATCCGCAGCGACAACGGCAGCGAGTTCACCGCTAAGCGGGTTCGCGAATGGCTCGAGCGGGTCGAGGTGAAGACGCTCTCCATCGAGCCGGGATCGCCCTGGAAGAATGGCTACGTGGAGAGCTTCAACGGCAGACTGCGAGACGAGCTGCTGGACCGCGAAGTCTTCGACACCCTCCTGGAAGCGAAGGTGCTCATCAGTCGCTGGCGGAAGGCCTACAACACCGTCCGCCCGCACAGCTCGCTGGGATACCGGCCCCCGGCCCCGGAGTCGCGCCGCCCCTGTCCGCTCGCTTCGGCTACTCCTCAGCGAGCGGACAGGGGCGATCCCTTGGCAGGGCTTGTGATTCCTCGTCTCGTCCCGCAGGCTCCGTTCTCCGCAGTGCTCACACCCGGTACGATGGTGCCATGATCAAGAAAGACTCCCAAGCCGAAGGTGGCGGCCTCCGCTCGTGTGCCGTGGTCATCATGGGCGTCTGCGGTGCGGGCAAGACGGAGATCGGCCGGCGGCTGGCGGAAGCTCTCGACTGGACTTTCCTCGACGCCGACGACTTTCATCCGCCGGCAAACGTCGAAAAGATGCGGGCAGGCACGCCGCTCACCGACGCCGACCGTTGGCCGTGGCTCGATGCGCTCGCAGCGGCCCTGCGGGATACAACAGCCGGCCGTGGCAACACCGTCTTGGCGTGCTCCGCGCTTGCCCGCCGTTACCGCGACCGGCTCGGCCTGCCCCACCCGTTCATCCGACTCGTGCACCTCGACGATGCGGGTGACGTCATCCGCCAGCGGATGAAACAGCGAACCGGTCACTTCATGCCGGCAACGCTGCTCGACAGCCAACTGGCCATCCTCGAGCGACCGGCCGCCGACGAGCGGCCGATCATCGTCGACGTGGCCGCAGAACCGGCCGCGATCGTGGCTACGATCCTGCGAGTGATGCGAGACGAGGATTCGGCAGGGTAGCAAACAAGCCGACGTCGACCGCTTCCACGCATGCCGCTCAAGAACGGCTAAAATCGCGGCATATTCCTTGAGCGGCCCACTGGTATTGGCCGCCATTCTCTCCACGGAATGTGCCGTGCACGACTCTCTCACGAAGCAGGCCGCACAGCTCGCTGGGGTACCGGCCCCCGGCGCCCGAGGCGCGGCAGCCCTGTGCGGCCGCTTCGGCTACGCCTCAGCGACCGCACAGGGCTGGTCTATCTGAGGGTGAATCCCTCACTTAAAAACTGGTGCCGCACTGGGGGGCAGGTCGGTCAGCGCGACGAGCATGGGCCGGGCTTTGTCTATGATGAGGCCGGGCATGGCTCGAAACGGTCCCGCTGGCATGGGAGGTGCGTGATGGCTCGCGCGCGATGGTCGAACCAGCTGTTGCTAAAAGGATTACTTCTGATCGTGCCGTGGGGGGTGCTCGCGGCAACAAGGCTTCCCGCAGCCGACGGTCCACCCGCAGGAGTCACCCTGGCCCCGTTCGAGGTCGATGCCACGCCACCGGTCGGCGCCGCGATGGCCTACGGCCCGGCGGTGAAGGCCGCGGACCTCCAACTCCGCTGCCGTGGGATCGTGCTCTCAGGTGCCGGCGACCCGATCGTCCTCTGCGCCATCGACTGGATCGGCGTCGGCAACGCCGCCCATGACGCCTTTCGGGTCGGCCTCGCGGAGGCCGCCGGCACGACGCCGGCACGTGTCGCCGTCCATGCCCTCCATCAGCACGACGCCCCCCACGCCGATTTCACCGCCGAGAAGCTGCTCGCCGGCATGGGGGTCAAGGACCATCCCCGCTTCGACGGTGACTTCCATCGCGAGGTGATCGCGCGAGCGGCCGCGGCGATCGAGGACGCACTTCCGAGGGCGAGGCCGGTCACCCATGCCGGCTTTGGCCGGGCGGAAGTGGCGCAGATCGCGAGCAACCGCCGCCTCATCGGCCCGGACGGGAAGTTTGTCGCCTGGCGCGGCAGCGCCACGAAGGACGTGACGATCAAGGGCTGGCCAGAGGGGACGATCGACCCTGATCTCGCCGCACTCGTGTTCTTTTCAGGCGACGAGGCGATCGCCTCGATCACGAGCTACGCCACCCATCCGATGAGCTACTACCGCACCGGTGTCCCCGGTCCAGACTTCCCCGGCATCGCCCGCTTTCTCCGTTCGCAGGACGTGCCGACCGCCCTCCATCTCCATTTCACCGGCGCCGGAGGCAACATCGCCGCGGGGAAGTACAACGACGCCAGCCCCTCCAACCGCGTCGTCCTCGCCACGCGACTCGCAGCCGCCATGCGCGGCGCCTTCGCGGCGGCCACGCAAAACAAGAAACCGATCACGCCCGGAAGCGTCGGCTGGGGGAGCGTGCCTGTGGTCCTCCCGGCCCGGGACGGGCTGGGAATTGAGAAACTCGCCGAGGAGGTCCGCGGGAAGCCCAACCGGGGGACGTTCGCG
>JBILVW010000453.1:0-2581 GCA_044370205.1 Pirellulales bacterium
AGCGAGCGAAGGACAGGATGTCCTGAGCGAACGTCCGCGAGAGGGCATGTGCAGGCCCGAGCCGGCTTGGGCTGTAAAGCCGTCAGCCCGCGCGGAGCAGGTCTTCGACGCGACGGATCGCCTCTTCGACGTCCCACTGCGATTCCGCGAGCAGGATCGGGGTCTGCTTCGCCACCCATTCGGCGACGGTCTTCTGCGCCGCGATCACCGTGGAGTGGCTGCGGCGGCCGAAGTAGGCGCCGATGTCGGCGAGGGCGGCGTGGGTGTGCCTGCGGGCAAGGTACATCGCGAGCATCCGCGGATGGCTCACGGCTTTGGTTCGCCGGGAGGATTGCAGGCTTCCTTCCTCGATGCCGAAGGCCTTGCAGATCGCCCGCTCGATGTCGGCGAGGCGGACGCTGCGGCCGCTCGACCGCACGAGGTCGGCGAGGGCCTCCTCGGCCATGCCGGCGGTGACCGGCGCGCCCAGCATGAGGCTCGTGGCCTCGAGCCGGTTGATGGCTCCGTAGAGTTCGCGGGCGTGCCGGGTGATGTGGGTGGCAACGTAATGGACCACTTCGTCGGGCACGGACAGCCCGCGCTTCCCGCACAGGGCGGCCACGATGCCGCGGCGGACGTCGTAGTCGGGGGGCAGGATTCTCGCCACCATGCCGCCGCGGAGCCGCGTGAGCAGATCGGCTCCGAGGCCGTCGAGGGCGTCGAGTTCGCGGTCGCAGGCAAACACCATCTGCTTGCCGAGGCGGTGCAGCGCATCGACGGTCTGCTGGAATTCCACCAGCGTGGCCCGCTTGCCGACGAGGAACTGGACGTCATCGATGACGAGCAGGTCGGCCGACCGGCAGGTGCGGCGGAAGCCGGGGAGACCGCCGCCATGCAGCGACTGCAGAAACATGGTCGTGAACTGCTCCGCGGAGAGCATCACGACGGCCAGGCCTGGATTGGATTCGCGAGCCCGCGCGCAGACGCCTTCGAGCAGATGCGTCTTGCCGACGCCGCTGGGCCCATGGATGACCAGCGGAGACATCTCGCCCGGCCGCGAGGCGACGAGTTCGACGGCGCCCAAGGCCATGCGGTTGCTCGGGCCCACCACGAATTCCTCGAGGCCGGCAGCCGATCGCCGCGGCAGTGGCCGGGGCTCGACCGCCGGCGGTGGGGCCGTCACGACCGACAGGGCTCGGGCTTCGACGGGGGCTTCGTCGCCTGCCGTCTGCCATTCGATCCGCACGGCCGCTCCGCACACGTCGCGGGCCGCAGCGATCAACTCCGCCTGAAAGGTGCGTCGCAGCCAGTCGTGGGTGAATCCGCTCCCAACTCGCACGACGATGCAGACGGGCTCGCCTGCCGCAGTCGGCAGCATGCGAATGGCAGCCCCGTCCCCGAACCACACGGCGAAGCGGTCGGCACCGAGTCGGGCACGCAGGGCGTCGCACACTCGGGCCGCCGTCGCATCGCGGTCGCGGGTCGCGGCAGCGGCCTGTGTTGCTCTCGCCATGAATCCTTCCCACGAGCAATTCCTTCGCTCTCGAAGGCATCGCTCCCGATCGTCCATCCGTGTCGTCGTCGTGGGCGGAGTATAGGAGTGCATGCACTGCTGTCAAACCACGCGACGAACGCGGCGAGCATGCGCACAAACGATGCCGCGAGCCGCTGAAGAACCTGTCGCTCGGCAGTCGCGGCCAGACTCGTGGGCGTGGTGCACGCCCGCTGAATTCGAGCGCGAAGCCCGTGTTTTACGGCCACAACGCGACTCTCTTCGGTCGCCTGCATCGATTTTCTATACTGTTGCCTCCGGGAAAAGGCTCGGGCCTGCGGGCAGCGTGCCGGGGCAGCGATACAAGACGCAGGAAGAACGTCATGGCCAGCACAAAGCGGCACGCAACGGCATGCATTGATTTCCGATATGCGGTGTTGATGTCTGGCTTCATTGCAGTCTTGGTGGCGTCGGGTTCGTGCCTGGCCGAGGAAACAGCCGCCGATCCCCCGGCGACTCCGTTCACGCCCGCCGACATCTCGATCGGTGAGCCGATCGCGTTGCCGGTCACGCCGCCGACTGCCATGGCCCCCGTTCGGCCGGCCGACCCGGCGGTGGCCCCGCGGCCCGCGGCCTCCGTTCCCGGCAGCGGCTGGCTGGGTGTCACCGTGGCGGAGTCGAACGTGCCTGGGCGCTGGCAGATCGACGACGTGGTCGCCGGCGGTCCGGCGGCACGGGCCGGCATTCTCGTCGGCGACGAACTGCGGGCGGTGAACGGCCTCACGCTCAAGAGCCTCGAGGAGGCCTCCCAGGCCGTCACGTCGATCGCAGCCGGGCAGGAGGTGAAGATCGCCGTCGCCCGGGCCGATCGCCTGAGCGATCTCGTGCTCATCGCCGAGCCGCGGCCCGCCGCCGCGGCCCCTCCCCGCGGCTGGCGGGCAAACGATGCGGCTTCCGTGCCGGTGGCCGTCTCGCCGCCGCCCATTCCGCAGCCCCTGGCAGCCCCCTCGGTGATCGTCCAGCCGCCATCCCCGGAGGTGCTGCCGCCGGCAGCTTCACCCTTCGCCGCGGCCCCGCAGCAGTTTGCGCCATCCGTGCCGCAGCCTGCTG
>JBILVW010000454.1:0-2574 GCA_044370205.1 Pirellulales bacterium
CGAGGGCATGCTCCGCGCGCTGGCCTCCATGCCATCCAAGCCCCGGACCACGGAGCAGTAGGCATGATCGTCGTGCTCGACAACCGAGACAGCTTCGTGTTCAACCTCGCCCGCCACGTCCAGCTTTTGGGCGTGGAGGTGACGGTGCTGCCGAGCCACGGCACGACCGTCGCCGACCTGCGGCAGCTCGCCCCGGAGGCCGTCGTGATCTCGCCCGGCCCATGTACGCCGGCGGAGGCCGGCTGCTCGGTCGAGGCCGTACTGGCGCTGCGGGGCACGGTGCCGGTGCTCGGCGTCTGCCTCGGCCATCAGGCCATCGCCGCCGCGCTCGGCGGGCGAATCGTCCGCGGCCGCGAGCCGGTGCATGGCCGCGTGAGTGCCATCCTGCACGACGGCGTGAACCTCTTCGCGGGCATCCCCTCGCCGATGACAGCCTGCCGCTACCACTCGCTCGTGATCGACCCCGGCGACTTGCCGCCGAGCCTCAGCGTGATCGCCCGTGACGCCGAGGGCACGATCATGGCCGTAGCCGACGAGGCCCGGCGGATCTACGGCGTGCAGTTCCACCCCGAGTCGATCCTCACGCGGCACGGCTTCCGGCTGCTCTCGAACTTCCTCTCGCTCGCCGGCGTGCCCCATCACGCCGGCCTGGCGGCCGCGCTCGACGAGGATCTCGAGCGGCAGGCCGCCCCCCCGGCAGCGGCCGACAAGCCGCATCCCGACAGCGTCGTGACGTTCTGACCGCGATTCGTCGGGCGACGCGGCCGACGCTTCCGCGTCGGCGATCCCCCGGGCTCGCGCCCGGGGGCTTCTATGACGCGCATGGAAGCCCCGAGCGCGAGCGAGGGGATCACGCCCGGGGGCTTCTATGACGCGCATGGAAGCCCCGAGCGCGAGCAAGGGGATCACGCCCGGGGGCTTCTATGACGCGCATGGAAGCCCCGAGCGCGAGCGAGGGGATCACGCGGCGGAAGCCGCGGACGGGCTACTTTCAGCCCACCTGCTGCCTGCTCGGGCATCACGCGATGCTCACGATGCAGGCGGCGAGCCTGTCTCACCCGCGTGACACAGCCCTGATTGCGGAAATTCCCCCGAAGCCCGCAATCCCCCGTTTTTTTACGCCGCGGGTTGCCGCGGCCTGGCTGCGGCCCAATCGAACCCGCGCGCTCCACAAACGTGAATCCGTCTTCGGCACGGCCTTTGCCTTCTCTCAGACAACAGCGGAAATCTGACGCAGCAGGAGGCGGCGTCTCAGGATTTCGGCATAGCGGAGGTGCTCGATTCCTTCTCACTCATGAAAGAGGCGTGAAATGACTTTGGCTCGCATGACGCGATGGTTGTGTTTTCTGGCGGTGGCGACCGCCCTCGTGACGGGTGGTTCGTGGCTCGATTCGGGCATGGTCCTTGCCGAAGATGCGGCGGCTGCAACTGAGGCGGCAGCCCCCGCGGCTCCGGCGGCCCCCGAGCCCCCGACGATGGAGGCCACCTACAAGAATCTGTGGGTCGCCGCCGACACCGTGTGGGTGCTCGTCTGCGGCATGCTCGTGTTCTTCATGAACCTGGGCTTCGGCTGCGTGGAGTCGGGATTCGCGCGGGCGAAGAATGCCGTGAACATCCTGTCGAAGAACTTCATCGTCTTCGCGGCCACGTGCATCGCCTACTACCTGTTCGGCTGGGATCTGATGTTCGGTGCCGGCGACGGTGCGCTCATCGGCAATTCCGGCTCGTTCATGGTGGGTGCCGCCGACAATAGCCCGGCCGTGGGCAGTGCCTACCAGGGCCAGTACGGTGCCATCAGCTGGGCCAGTGTTCCGCTCTGGGCGAAGTTCTTCTTCCAGCTCGTGTTCGCCGGAACGGCCGCCACGATCGTGTCGGGGGCGGTGGCCGAGCGGATCAAGTATCACTCCTTCATCATCTTCAGCTTCCTCATGGCCCTCGTGATCTACCCGGTCACCGGCCACTGGATCTGGGGCTTCGGCTATCTCGCCAAGGAGTGGAACTTCTGGGACTTCGCCGGCTGCACCGCGGTGCACTCGGTCGGTGGCTGGGCGGCACTCACCGGGGCCATCATCCTCGGACCCCGCATCGGCAAGTATGCGGCTGACGGACGCGTGCAGGCCATCCCCGGCCATAACATGTTGGCCGCCTTCATCGGATGCCTCGTGCTCTGGTTCGGCTGGTTCGGATTCAACCCGGGCAGCACCTTCGGCGTGGCCGCCGACGGCGGTGCCCTGGCTGCCCAGGTGGCGGTGAACACCAACTCGGCCGCCGCCGCAGCGACGCTCACCGCGACGCTCACCGCCTGGCTCCTGCTCGGCAAGCCCGACATCGGCATGACGCTCAACGGCTGTCTCGCCGGCCTCGTGGGCATCACCGCCAGTGCCGCGTTCACCAACGTGCATTGCTCCTTGCTCATCGGGGCGATCGCCGGCGTGCTCGTCGTCTTCTCCGTGCTGTTCTTCGACCGCATCAAGGTCGATGACCCGGTCGGTGCGACGAGCGTGCACCTCGTGTGCGGTATCTTCGGCACGCTCTGCGTGGGCCTGTTCACCACGAGCGACCTGTCGACAAGCG
>JBILVW010000455.1:0-2573 GCA_044370205.1 Pirellulales bacterium
TGAAGGCTGTGGCGAGGCGGGCTTCGAGGTCGCGGAGGTGGGCCTGGTCGCGGGCGAGGAGGTCGCCCGGCTGGCGGAAGTAGTCGGGGGCCGCCATTGCGGCGTGCAGGGAGGCGATCTCCGTCTCGAGTCCGTCGATCACGGCCGGCAGGCCGTCGAGCTCCCGCTGCTCCTTGAAGGAGCGCTTGGTGGTGCGCGTCTCCGCCGCGGGAGTGGCGGCGGCTGGTGACTCCGGCTTCGCAGCGGCGGGCCGTGGGCGGGCGGGCTGCGAAGTGGGCGCGGGCCGCTGCCGCAGCCAGTCGGCGTAGCCGCCGACGTATTCCTTGACGGCGAACGGCGGCTCGCCGCTCGTCGGCTCGAACACGAGCGTACTCGTGACCACGTTGTCGAGGAACGAGCGGTCGTGGCTCACGACGAGCACGGTGCCGGCAAACTCGACGAGCCGCTCTTCCAGCATCTCGAGCGTCTCGGCATCGAGATCGTTGGTCGGCTCGTCGAGCACGATCAGGTTGGCGGGCTTGGCGAAGAGCCGGGCGAGGAGCACGCGGTTCCGCTCGCCGCCGGAAAGAAACTTGACCTGGGTGCGGGTGCGGTCGGGCGTGAACAGGAAATCCTGGAGGTAGCCGATCACGTGGCGGGCCTGACCGCCGATCTGCACCGTCTCGTAGCCGTCGGCCACGTTGTCGGCCACGGTCTTCTCGTCGTCGAGCTGGTCGCGAAGCTGGTCGAAGAAGGCGATCTTCAGGTTGGTGCCGAGCCGCACCGAGCCCGTCGTGGGAGCGAGCTGGCCGAGCATCAGCCGCAGGAGCGTGGTCTTGCCGGCGCCGTTGGGGCCGATGATGCCGATGCGGTCGCCCCGCATCACCGTCGTCGAGCAATCGCGGATGATCGGCCGACCCTCCCGCAGGAACGACACGCCCTCGAGCGCCGCCACGAGGGCCCCGCTCCGTTCGGCCTCCTGGATTCCGAGCTTCACCTTGCCGACGGCATCCCGTCGCTGACCCCGTTCCCGCCGCAGCGCCTCGAGCGCCCGCACCCGCCCCTCGTTGCGGGTGCGGCGGGCCTTGATGCCGGTGCGGATCCAGACCTCTTCCTCGGCCAGCCGCTTGTCGAAGAGGGCGTTCTGCTTCTCCTCCGCGGCGAGCGCCTCCTCCTTGCGGACGAGAAACGTGTCGTAGTCGCACGACCAGTCGAAGATTCGTCCACGGTCGATCTCGAGGATGCGATCGGCGATGCGGCGGAGGAACGTGCGGTCGTGGGTGACGAACATGAGCGTGCCCCGCCAGCGGCCGAGGAACGCCTCGAGCCATTCGACGGCCTCGATGTCGAGGTGATTGGTGGGCTCGTCGAGCAGGAGCAGATCGGGCTCCGCGACGACCGCGCGGGCGAGCAGCACGCGGCGCTTCATGCCCGAGGAGAGGGTTTCGAACGCCGCGGTGCCGTCGAGCTCCATCCGCGACAGGATCTGATCCACGGCGTGGTCCTGCTGCCAGCCGGCTTCCTCACCGGCGGCGGGGGGCAGGCCGGCGGCGACGATCTTGCGGACGGGGCCGGTGACGTCCTGGGGCACGTCCTGCCGGAGCAAGGCGACGGTGGTGCCTGGCGCGAACACGACGTCGCCCGCATCGGGCTGCACGAGGCCGGCGAGCAGCCGCATGAGCGTCGTTTTGCCAGCGCCGTTGCGGCCGAGCAGGCCGATCCGCTGGCCAGCCTCGACGTGGCAGCTCACGTCGTCGAGCAGTGGCGGCCCGCGGAATCGCAGCGACAAATTACGGATGGTGACGAGCGGCATCGGAAAATCGTTCAACGTACACTAGGCGGCGTGGCGGAGTCATCCGGCATCTCCGCCGACTCGAGGAGCCAGTTGCCCCATGCCCGTTCGCATCCTGCACACGGCCGACAACCACATCGGGCTGCCGTTCAAGCAGTATCCCGCCGAGATCCGCGAGACCCTCGTCGCGGAACGTTTCGACTCGCTCCGGCGGCTCGTCGAGACGGCGAACGGGCGGCAGGCCGATTTTTTCGTGGTGGCGGGCGACCTCTTCGATTCGATCCGCGTCGCGGCACGCGACATCAAAAAGACGGCGGAGATTCTCCAGGGTTTCGCCGGCGAGGCCGTGATCGTCGTGCCCGGCAACCACGACCATCACAACGGCCCCGAAACCGAGGTCTGGAAGCGGTTTCGCCAGGAGATCGAGGCCGCGGGCACGGTCGATCTGCTCACGGCGGCCGAGGCGAAGACATACGACGTCGCCGGCCAGCGGGTGCACTTCTTTCCCTGCCCGTGCCCCTCGAAGACGGGTCAGGACTCCACGATCGGCTGGGTCGCCGCCGCCGCGCTGCAGCATTCCGACGGCCTGCGGATCGGCATCGCCCACGGCAACGTGACCGGCCTCGGCCTCGATGCCGAGGGGCGGTATTTCAACATGGATCCCTCGGCCCTCGAGTCGGCCGGCGTGGCGACCTGGCTGCTCGGCCACATCCACGTGCCGTTTCCCACGACCGAGCAGGGCGAGCGGTCGCCCTTCTTCATGGCCGGCACGCACACGCCCGACTCGCTCCGCTGTCGCCAC
>JBILVW010000084.1:0-9403 GCA_044370205.1 Pirellulales bacterium
TATTCCGCAGAAGGCCTTCATGGCGGTGCTCGACACCGGGGCCGAGCGGCAGTAGGGGCCGATCCTGCGTGCGGATGAGCGCCGGCCGTACGAAAGGCTACGCGATCGGCACGACGTGCCAGCCGGCGCGGCGGCCGGCGGCGATGTCGAGCTCGGGGTCATCCCCCACGAGCACGAGCTCGTCGGGCCGTCGCTCGAGCCGCCGCTCGACCGTGCGGAAGAACTCGACGGCCGGCTTCCGCCAGCCGATCTCCGATGACGCGAACACGTGGTGAGCCCAGGAAAGAGGCTCGATGGCCGTAGCAATACCGAACAGCCGCTCGTCGAAATTGCTGGCGAGCGCTACGGTGAGGCCGGCGTCCAGGGCGGCTCGCACAAGCTCCCGGCCTGCCGGGATCGGCCGCCACGATTCCTGCTTCCCGAAATGCTCCCAGAGATCCGCGAAGATCGCATCGCTTTCGGGTGCAGCCTGGAACACGTCGGCCACGATGGCCCGCCAGCGTTCCCGCTCCCGTAGGCCGCTCGTCGCAAAGGCCGGGTGGGATGCGGCATCGACCGCCTCCTGCCGCCGCCAGGCCGCTCGGAAGGAGGCCTGGATGTCGGCCACGTCGCGGTCGATGCCATGTCGTAGGGCAGCGGCCCGGTAGGCCTCTGCCACGGTCGGCGCCGGTTCGACGAGCGTGCCCACCACGTCGAACACGATCGCCTTCGCGGCGGCTGGAAACATCAGCGGCGGGGAATGAGGCCGAGGTCGAGACCGAACACGAACATCATCAGCGTGAGGATGAGTGCGAGGCCGAGGTAGGAAAGCACGGCCACGACGTTTTCGCTCGGCGGCTTGCCGCGGATGAGCTCGTACAACAAAAACACCATATGCCCCCCGTCGAGAACGGGGATGGGCAGAAAATTCACGACCGCGAGATTCGCGCTGAGCATCGTCAAAAACAGCAGCAACCGGCCGAAGCCCTCCTGGGCCGACCGGCCGGCCTGCTTGGCGATCTCGATCGGGCCCCCGAGCAGCCGGGGGCTGATCTGGTTGCTCGTGAGCTTCCGGAGGAAGCTGGAGACGAGCGAGAGATCCTCCATCGCCTTGCGGCCGCCGCGGGCGAACGCCTGGCCGACCGAGCCGGCCCGCACGATTTTGTAAATCGGGTCGAACACGAGGCCGCGGTCGATGATGAATCGATCCGCAGACTCGGTCGCCTGGAGATCGACGTCCCGCCGGCCGGCGGCCGACTCGACGGAGAGGCGGAGGATCGTGTCCGCCGGCACCCGCTGGAGAACGGCGGCGACGGCCACCCAGTTGGGTGCCTGCTCCGAAAGCTCGACCCCCTCGTCCTTCTCGTCGGCCTTTTCAGACGGATCGACGAAGCGGGCCCGCACGACGCGGTCGCCGGTCGTGATGCCCGCACGGGCGGCAGCACTGTCGGGCTCGACGGCCGCGACCAGGGCATCGACCGGCACCGCGATGCCGAGGGAGCCGATCGATGCGGGGGACGAGGGCCAGTTCGCCTCGTTGTCGATCCAGGTGACCGTGCGGGGCGTGATCTCCACCTCGCGTTCAGCCCCACCGTCGCCGGCAATCGTGAGCTTCACCGGCTGCCCGGCCCGACGGGCAAGCCGCTCGTCGAGGGAGAGCGGATCACCGATCGGCTCGCCGTCGATTGCCATCAGCCGGTCGCCGACCTTCAGGCCGGCGGCCGCTGCGGGTGAATCGTCCTGCACGCCACTGATCGCCCGCGGCGTCATCACCAGGCCGGTGGTTCGCACGGGCTGCGGAGGCAGCTCGATCGAGAGACTCTCCGCCGGGGCATCGGCCGCGGCGTCCTTCGCCCGCCGCTCCACCGTGAGGGTCACCGGACGGGACACTGCCTGGGAGAGCGTCGCGATCAGTTCCGCATAGGAGCCGACCGCCGCGGCATCGACGGCCTTGATCCTGTCGCCGGCGACGAGCGCCGGAGCCGCTGCGGCCGCCCCGCCCACGAGGCCTTTGCGGAGATCGGCGGGAAGCGTGAGCGACAGGGGGTTGGTGACACCGATCGTCGGTGCACCGAGGTCGGTGTCGGGCTTCAGAACGACGGTGCGGGACGTGCCGTCGGCCGGACGGAACACGGTGAAGTCGATCCCCTTGGTGACACTCCCGACCGTGACCCCGTGCCGCAGGTCGTTGAAGATCGGATCCTTACGTCCGCCGATCGCCGTGATCTCGTCGCCGGTGCGGAGGCCGGCCCGCCAGGCCGCGCCACCGGGCCGCACGCTCGACAATTCGCAGGTCATCTCCCGGACGCCCAGGCCGAACGCCCACGACGCCATCAGCACCGCGAAGATCACGTTCATGATCACGCCGGCCGAGATGATCGCCATCCGCTTGGGCACGCTCTGGGCCGGGTAGCTCCGGGGATCCCAGGTGGGATGCGGGCCGGCTGTCGGCTCGGGGGGCAAATCACCCGAGAGCCGCGCCCGTTCGGCCTCGGCCGAAGCTGCGGCGGGATTATCGTCCTGACCGAGCATCTTCACGTAGCCGCCGAGCGGCAGGGCACCGATGCCGTACTCCGTCTCGCCCCACTTGAAGCTGCAGAGCTTGGCGCCGCCTACGTCGAAGCCCAAATAGAACTTTTCGCACTTCACGCCGCAGGCCTTGGCCACCAGGAAGTGGCCCAGTTCATGCACGAAGATCACGAACCCGAGGCCGGCGGCGACCTGGAAGATCACCCACCAGTTCGAAGGCTGCAGCAGCCACTCCGTCCATCCCGCAGCCAGCAGCGGGGAAATTCCTGTCACACACATGCCCACTTCATGACCTCTTGTCTTGCCCACGCGTCGAGACGGATCACGTCTTCGAGCGACGGTTCCGCCTGATGCGGATGCTCGTCGAGCAGCCGCGCACAAATGTCCGTAATGTCGGTGAAGGCGATCGCGCCGTCGAGAAAACCGCGGACGGCCTCCTCGTTGGCGGCGTTGAGCACGGCGCCGGCCGTGCCGCCCCGGGCCGCAGCCTCGTGTCCGAGCCGCACGGCTGGAAAACGGGCGGGATCGGGCGGCTCGAATTCCAGCCGCGTCGTCTGCGTGAAATCCATCCGCCGGGCCGGACTCGGCAGCCGCTGCGGAAACGAGAGCGCGTACTGGATCGGGAGCCGCATGTCCGGCGGACTCAGCTGCGCGAGCACCGAGCCATCGACGAACTCGACCATTGAATGCACGATCGACTGGGGATGCACGACCACGGCCAGCTTGTCGGCGGGCACGTCGAAGAGCCACCGGGCCTCGATCAGTTCGAGTGCCTTGTTCATCATCGTGGCGGAGTCGATCGTGATCTTCGGGCCCATCGACCAGGTGGGATGGCGGAGCGCCTCGGCGGGAGTCACCGCTGCGAGGGTGTCGGCGGGACGGGTGCGGAACGGACCGCCACTGGCGGTGAGCAGGATCCTGGCCACTTCGGCGGGGCGGCCCGAGCAGAGCGCCTGATGGATGGCCGAGTGCTCGCTATCCACGGGCAGAATGGCCGCGCCCACTTCCCTGGCCAGCCGCATCACGAGCGGCCCGGCCATCACCAGCGTTTCCTTGTTGGCCAGCGCCACGGTCTTGCCGGCTGCGACGGCAGCCCAGGTGCTCCGCAACCCCGCGGCCCCGACGATCGCCGATACGACCCGGTCGACCACCGGCTCGGCCACGAGTCGATCCAGGGCTTCGGCGCCGATGGCCAAGCGGGTGCCCTGCGGGAGGCTGTCCGCGCCGATCTCGGCAGCGGCGACGGGATCGGTCACCACGATCCACCGGGGGCGAAACGTCCGGGCCTGCTCGAGCAGCGGTCCGACGCTGCGGTGGGCGGCGAGCAGATGGGGCACGAAGCGGCCGCTCGAGGCTGCAATCACGTCGAGCGTGCTGCGGCCGATGCTGCCCGTCGACCCCAGGACGGCAACGGCAAGCCCGTCCCTCCCGTCCGGTGCCGCGAGGCTCGGAGTCGACGTCGATGTCCCCGCGTGGGAGGGGCCACTGGGGCGAGACGGCATGGTGAAACAGCGGAGTGAGACGGAAGAACCGAACAAAATTCTAAAAAAACCGGGCACGAACTTCCATATGAGGCGGATAGTGCCTAGGGACAGGTATTCGCGGTCGGCGTTTGTCGGCCGTTCGAGCCCCACATACCATTCACCGTATCGTAGCCTTTCTGCGGCCACCCCCCCCCGGAATTCCCGATGACGAAACGACGTGAGACCCCCAAGCGGCAGGGCGACCGACGGCCAGCGATCGGCGGAAACATTGTGTGGTCGCTGGTTGCGGCCGGGGCAGCAAGCCTTTTCGCCTTGAGCCTCATCGGCACGTCGCCGGACTTGGGGCTTTCCTACAGCGAGCTGGAACGGCTGGTCGTGGCCGCCGATGCTCCGCCTGGCGACCAGTGGGTCACGGTCGAGAAGACCGGCGTGTCGGGCCGGTCCGACGCCACCTATGGCGAGCTGCACGACGTGGTCATCGGCGCATTTCAGGTATCGGGCAAGGTCCGCGAGCCGCAGGCGGACTCTGGTTCGGCGGTGGCTCGACAGCCCGGCTCGAAAACCGGCCAGCCTGCGGTTCGCCGGTTCACGACGGCGAAGCTACCGAGCGAGAACTCCGAGTCGGAGCTGATGAAGCTCCTCAAGGAGCACGGTGTGCCATTTCGCTACGAGGATCCGCCGAGTCCGTGGCGGAACTGGCTGCCGATGCTGCTGCTGACGGGGCTCTTTGGAGCCCTGCTCTTCGCGATGATGCGCAGACTCGGTGGCGCCGGCAGTCCGATGGCCTTCGGTCGCAGCCGCGGCAAGATGTACGCCCAGGAAGATCTCGGCATCACGTTCGACGACATCGCCGGGATCGACGAGGCTGTCGATGAACTGCGGGAGGTCGTCGAGTTCCTGCGAAGTCCCGAGAAGTACCAGACGCTCGGCGGACACATACCCAAGGGCGTGCTGCTGGTGGGCCCTCCCGGCACCGGCAAGACGCTCCTTGCCAAGGCGATCGCCGGCGAGGCCGGTGTGCCGTTCTTCGGGCTGTCGGGCAGCGACTTCGTGGAGATGTTCGTGGGCGTGGGGGCGGCGCGAGTCCGCGACATGTTCCAGCAGGCGGCGGCGAAGGCGCCGTGCATCATCTTCATCGACGAGCTTGACGCGCTCGGCAAGACCCGTGGCACGAGCGTGGTGGGAGGGCACGACGAGCGGGAACAGACGCTCAACGCCCTGCTCGTGGAGATGGACGGCTTCGGCAGCAACAGCGGCGTCATCGTGCTGGCGGCCACCAACCGCCCCGAAACGCTCGACCCGGCGCTCCTGCGGCCGGGGCGTTTCGACCGCCACGTGCTCGTGGATCGGCCCGACGTCCGTGGCCGGGAGGCCATCCTCCGCGTGCATATCGCCAACGTGAAACTCGATCCGTCCGTCGATGTCGAGCAGATCGCCCGCATCACGTCGGGCTTCGTCGGGGCCGATCTTGCCAACCTGGTCAACGAGGCGGCACTCCTCGCCGCCCGCAACGACAAGAAGGCGGTGGGCATGGAGGAGTTCAACGAGGGCGTCGAGCGGGTGACGGCCGGCCTCGAAAAGAAAAAGCGGGTGATCCACGAGGACGAGAAGAAGCGGGTCGCCTACCACGAGGCGGCCCACGCGCTCGTGGCCTTCTCGCTGCCCAACACCGATCCCGTGCACAAGGTGTCGATCATCCCACGCGGGCTGGCCGCACTGGGCTACACGATGCAGCGGCCGGAGGACGACCGCTACCTGCTCACGCAGAGCGAACTCGAGAGCCGCATCCAGGTGCTCCTCGCCGGAACGATCGCCGAGGAGATGGTCTATGCCGACGTCTCGACCGGTGCCCAGAACGACCTCGAGCGAGCCAGCGAGATCGCCCGGGCGATGGTGATGGACTACGGCATGAGCCGCCTCGGCCGCGTGACCTACCGCGAAAACCCTCGGTCGCCGTTCCTCGCCGGAGCGGGAGCCGAGCTTCCGGCCGCCCGCAGCCACAGCGAGCAGACGGCTCGCGAGATCGACGAGGAGGTGCGGCGGATCATCAACGCCTCGATGGAGCAGGTGCGGCGGATCATCGAGGCACGGCGGGCGGCCCTGGAGGCCGTGACCCGACGGCTGATCGAATGCGAGGTGATCGACGGGGCGGAGCTCAAGTCAATCGTGGACGCAGCCACGGGCGTTCCCCAGATCGTGCCGGGCACCGATGCCGAACGCAGGCCGCCGCGGTCGGCTGCGGCCGCCGACGCGGAGCCGCCGTCGGGTGCCTCCGAGGCCTGAGCCCCGGATAATCCATACGACGTGCACGGCCGGCTGCGATCGGCAGGTCCATGCAGGATCGGCAGGCCCGTTGTCGAAACCATGGAGTACGGAGCACGGCAGTCTGCCGAGTTCCGTGGTCCCCATCCGTGTCGCTGCCGGACCTGCCGGCTCCAATCGCCATGTGGAAGAGTGTGTTTCTCGCTTCGGGCATCTTCGCGACGCTGCTCGGCGTCGAGATGCTTCTCATCGACTCGGCCACGGTCATCCCACTCGATGGCCGCGGTACGCCGCGGCATTTCACCGCCCCCGATTGGGCGCCGTGGACGCTCCTGTCGACCGGCGCCGTGACGATCCTGCACTTGTGCACCGCCGCCAAGGGGCCGTCACCGCCGCCTCCCGCCCGCCACTCATTCTGATCGGCGGCTCGGTTGTGTCGGCCAGGCCCGTGCGGTTATCGAAGCGGAGCCTGGTCGCATGATTACCACCACGACTCATCCCGCGCGGGACATCGTCATCTACGATGGGCGGTGTCGATTCTGTCGCAGCCAGATCGCGCTGCTGCGGCGGCTGGATGTGGCGGGAAGCCTGGAGTTCATTTCGCAGCACGAGCCTTCCGTAGCCCAGGATTTCCCCGAGCTGTCGCCGGATGACCTCCATGCGCAGATGTACGTGGTCGATCGCGGAGGGCATGCCCGCGGAGGCGCGGAGGCCGTGCGATATCTGACGCGGCGTCTGCCGCTGCTCTGGCCATTGGCAGTGCTCCTGCACGTGCCGGGCAGCATGCCGCTCTGGAAGACACTCTACGGGTTCGTAGCCCGGAATCGCTTTCGGATCGCCGGCACGTGCGACGAGGGAACCTGCCGGCTGCCGTGAGCGTCGACGGCTGCTGCTGTCACTCGGCCTGGTCGGCGTCGGCGTCGGTGTCGGTGTCGGTGTCGGCCGAACCGATGTCCTTCAGCAGGCGGGTCATCGTGTTGGCATGCACGCCGAGCAGCTTGGCGGCCCGGGCCTTGTGGCCCCGCGTGATCTTGAGCGCCTCCTTGATCGCCTGCTCGCGGAGCTTGGCGAGGTCGAGGAAGGGAAGGCTTCCCGGCACCGCGGCAGTTGCCTGAGAGCGGACCGGCACCGTGGGCTCCGTCTGGAGCACATATGCCTGCTCGATGACGTGCTCGAGCTGACGCACGTTTCCAGGCCAGCCGAAAGAACAGAACTGGGCCAGGGCGTCGGCCGACGGCTCCCAGACCGGGAGCCGATAGCGATCAGCGAATTTCTGGGAAAAGAATTCGATGAACCGCGGGATGTCTTCCACCCGCTCGCGGAGCGGCGGCACCCGCAGTTCGATCATGTTGAGGCGGTAATAGAGATCCTCGCGAAAGTTGCCCTTCTCGACTTCCTGCTCGAGGTCGCGATTGGTCGCTGCGACGATCTGCACGTCGATCGGCACTGGCTCAGTGGCACCGACCGGGATCACCTCCCGTTGCTGCAGCACCCGCAGCAGCTTTGGCTGAAGTTCCGGCGGCATCTCACCGATTTCGTCGAGGAACACGACGCCGCCCTGGGCCGCGCGGAAGATGCCGAGTGAGCGACCGGCGGCACCGGTAAAGGCGCCTTTCTCATGTCCAAAGAGTTGGCTCTCGGCAAGCGAAGGCGTCAGCGCCGCGCAGTTGACGGGAATGAACGACTTCGACTTTCGCGGCCCGCTGCGGTGCAGCAGCCGCGCCCAGAGTTCCTTGCCGGTGCCTGTCTCGCCGCTCACGAGCACGGTGCACTCGACCTCGGCGGCCCGCTCGATCGACTTGGCGATCCGCCGCATCGCGGCATTGGAGCCGAGGACCCAATTGGTCGCCTCGGGTTGCCGGGGCCGCGGCAGACTGTTGCCCCGATCCTCGATCGCGATCGCCGGATCGAGCGAACCTCCGCGAGGATCTCTTCCCGCGGATTCAGTCGCCCGGAAGCTCAGGGGTCGAATGGCCATGATTTGCTGCCCTGCAATCGAATCACGAAACCGAAACCGGCAAAGGTGTCCGGTCGGAATCAACTTCTAAAAAGTATCGTGGTCTGAGGAGACCAATGCAATGTCCGGGACTGGGAAATCCCGGAATTTCCCTGTCCGATCCGAGCCGGTGCGTGAAAACCGGTGGATTTCGCTGGTAAAACCGGTTATCTGGGGCGTGCGGGCGGCTGCCGAACCCCCCAAAACATGAGGTGCTGCCAAGGCAAACGGTCGAATTCCCGGGCGATTTCGTAGCCCGCGGGCTCCAGCTCGGCCCGAATCTGCGCCTTGGTCATCTTGTGAAGCGGCTTGATCGGTACCGCCGGATCCTCGCCGCGAAACTCGGCCAGCACGAGCTGCCCCCGCTCCGCAAGACTCTCCCGGATGCGGGCGAGCATGGCTTCGGGATGGGAGAACTCGTGGTAGACGTCGACGCAGAGCACGACATCGACCTTCCCGGCCGGCAGACGGGGATCGATCGGCGTGCCCATGACCGGACGGATATTCGGGAGGTGCTCGGCGACGGCCCGCTCGGCGAGCATGCGAAGCATTTCCGGCTGGATGTCCACGGCATAGACGGTGCCGGTCCGACCGACCCGTCGCGCCAACTCGACGGTGTAGAAGCCGTTGCCACACCCGAGATCGCAGACGGTCTGCCCCGGCTCGATTTTCAGGGCGTCGAGCAGCATCCGGCAGTCCTCTTCCCGCTGCCGGCTTTCGCGGACGAGCCAGGGCGCGCCCGTGTAGTGCATCGTTTGGGCGATCTCGCGGCCCATGTGATGGGTCTGTGCGGGCGGGATCGGCACGGAGCGATCGACGGCCGCGTCGATCTCCACGGCGGGCCGCTCGGCTACGGCCTGACCGTGCGCCGGCATGCCGGTGAGCAGAAGCATGAGCAGCGTTGCAGGCGTGATGGCAGCAGGCGTGAGGGTGCGCATGCTTTGAGTGTAGCCGGCCGCATCATCCCCCGGCTTGCGCCTGGGGGCTTTTATGCGCACTGCGAGAGTCATGCTTCTTCCACATCAAACCCCAGGCGCAAGCCGGGGGATCGTGCCGGTTTCACGCCGCTGCGGCGGGAATCGCGGGCAGGCCGGCGGCGTCGCAGAAGCTGGCGATCGTGATTCCGTGGCGGGTGGCGCAGGACGCCAGCGCC
>JBILVW010000457.1:0-2566 GCA_044370205.1 Pirellulales bacterium
AAGCCGCCGGTCGCGGGCACGTGCTCGCCGCCGGCGGATTTTGACGTCGCATGCTCAACTGATGTGGTGCGCCAACTCTGGCAGTCAAAATTCACCGGCGGCTGCGCGCGACCCCCGACCGGCTCCGCGTCTTTCAGCGGCTTGATTTCGGTGCCCTCAAGCACGACCAACGGCGTCACGTTCCCAGCCAGACCGCGTGCTTGAAGCTGCGGAGCCAGGTGAGCTGCCGCTTGGCGAGCTGGCGGGTGCGCTGCTGGGTGCGGCGGATCGCTTCGGTGCGGTCGATGCGGCCTTCGATGAGGTCGATGGCTTCGGTGTAGCCGGCGGCCTGGCGGGCGGTGGGACCGATGCCGCCGGGGGCCGCGAGGGCGGTGCGGGTTTCTTCGACGAGGCCGGCGGCGAACATCTGCTCCACTCGACGGTCGATGCGGTCGCGGAGCGAGGCCCGCGGGATGTCGAGGATCAGGAACTGCGAATCGAAGATCGGGTGCGGGGCCGGTGCGAAGGCCTGCGAGAGTGGGCGTGAGGTCGTTTCGGCCACCTCGAGGGCCCGGATGATTCGCTTGGCGTCGTGGGGATGGATCCGAGCGGCAGCGGGCGGGTCGATCGTTCCAAGCCGGGCGTGGAGCGCGGCGAGGCCGTGGGTCGCGGCTTCGGCGGCCAGCCGCTGCCGTAATTCCTCGTCGGCCGGGGGGAGCGGGGCGAGGCCGTCGCGGAGTGCTCGCAGGTAGAGGGGCGTGCCACCGACGAACAGGATGCGGCGGCCCCGCGACCGGCAGTCGGCCACGGCGCGGGCGGCGGCGGCGAGCCAGAGGGCCACGCTGAAGGGCTCGGCCGGCGAGACGATGTCGACTACATGGTGGGGCACGGCGGCCTGCTGGGTGGCCGTGGGCTTGGCTGTGCCCACGTCGAGGCCGCGGTAGACGGCCATCGAATCGACGCTCACGATCTCCGCCCCGAGCTCGCGGGCCAGCCGGAGGGCGAGCGACGATTTGCCCGCCGCGGTGGGGCCCGACAGAAACCAGCAGTCGGCGGCGAGTTCGGGCTGGTCGCCACCGCCCGGCCCCGCGGCAGGGCCGCCTGCGGGGGCGCCCGTGGCCCATGCTAGAGTTGTGGACCCCACGGCGGCCGATCCAGGCGGATCTGGCCGAACCGCGGACCCCATCGTTTTCGGATGCGTGGATCGTGTCGGATCGTCAGCCATCGCCGCGTCGCAGTGGAGAAATCCTCGAGGCACTCGAGCAGGTCATCGCCGGCCGGAAAGGCGATTCGCCCGACCGATCCTACACCAGCCGGCTGCTCGCCGGCGGCGTGCCGAAGATTGGCGGGAAGGTGACGGAGGAGGCGGGCGAACTCGTCCAGGCAGCGGCCGCGGAGACCGACGACCGCGTGGTGTCGGAGGCTGCCGACCTCGTGTACCACATGCTCGTGCTGCTCGCCTGCCGCGACGTGCCGCTGGCCCGGGTCGAGGACGAGCTGGCCCGCCGCTTCGGTGTGTCGGGCCTGGATGAGAAGGCATCGCGGTCCGCTACCGGCGGCCACACGACAGGAGGCGGAGCATGAGCGACCACACCCAGGAACGGCTGTTGCGGATCGGCGTGCCCAGCAAGGGGCGGCTCTCGGAGCTGGCGGCCCAGCTGCTGTCCGACGCGGGACTGTCGTTCCGTCGCTCGGAGCGGAGCTTGTTTGCGAAGTGCAAGGACATGCCCGTCGAGATCACGTTCCTGCGAACCGACGACATCCCCGTGCTCACCGCCGAAGGGGCCATCGACCTCGGTATCACCGGGGCCGACCTCGTCGCGGAGAGCGGTGCCGAGCTCGTGCACCGACTCGATCTCGGCGTAGGCTCGTGCCGGCTCGCGATGTGCGTGGCCGACGACTCCCCAGTCACCGATCCCCGGCAGCTCGCCGGCAAGCGAATCGCCACCAGCTTCCCGCGGATCACCCGCCGCTGGCTCGCCGAACGAGGCGTCGACGCCCACTTCGTGGAGCTCTCAGGCAGCGTCGAGGTGATGATCGCCCTCGGCGTGGCCGACGCGATCGTCGATCTCGTCGAGACCGGCAGCACGCTGGCCGCCAACCGGCTGCGGATCTTCACCGAGATCGGCCGCTACGAAACGGTGCTCGTGCAGAACCACCGGATCGCCGATCCCGCCCTCGCCGATCGGATCGTGCGGCGACTCGAAGGGATCGTGATCGCCCGCAGCTGGTCGCTGCTCGAATACAACGTGCCGCGGTCGCGGCTCGCGGAGGCCGAGAAGATCACGCCGGGGTTCAACTCGCCGACCGTGATGGCGCTCGAGGATCCGGAGTGGTGTGCCGTGCGGGCCATGGTGAGAAGGGGCGAGGCCCACGCCATCATGGAGCGGCTCGAGGCGATCGGTGCCTCGGCGGTGATCGAGACGCAGATCGCGAACTGCCGCCTGTAGGTGGGTCGGGGTTGCACTCGCCCTATCCGCCTGCCGGAGGCACGTGCTCGCCGCCGGCGGATTTTGACGTCGCATGCTCAACTGACGTGGTGCGCCAACTCTGGCAGTCAAAATTCACCGGCGGCTGCGCGCGACCC
>JBILVW010000458.1:0-2565 GCA_044370205.1 Pirellulales bacterium
AACAAGCCGAGTCATGACCGAACCCTTACCACGTGGGAGGCCGCGGAATCGGCGGAAGCTCGAGGAGCATTGGGCCGCCGCGGCCCACCGCGACGAGACTTCTGCCGTTCCGTGGCCGGCGCGCCCTGTTCAATGGCCGACCACCTCCCTCGAAGCCTACCCGCCCCCCGACGTCAATGCCCGCCCTGGTGAGCCAACCACCGCTCGGCGTCGAGGGCCGACATGCAGCCCGTGCCGGCCGCGGAGATCGCCTGGCGGTAGTAGTCGTCGGCCACGTCGCCTGCCGCGAACACTCCCTCCACGCTCGTCTCGGTGCGGAAGTGCTTCTTCCACACGATGTACTTTTTCGGGGTCAGTTCCAACTGGCCGTCGAGGAAGCCCGTGTTGGGGGTGTGGCCGATCGCGAGGAAGACGCCGGCGACGTCGAGCGTCGTCGTGGAGGCAGATCCCCCGGCTTGCGCCTGGGGGCTTCCATGGGGCAGCGTGCTCTCCAGCCGCACACCCGTCACGCCGCTCGTGTCGTCGCCGAGCACCTCGGCCAGCGCCGTGTTGAAGTGGATCGTGATCTTGGGGTCGTCGATCGCCCGCTGGGCCATGATCTTGCTGGCCCGCAGCGCGTCGCGGCGGTGAACGAGGTGCACGGTGCTGGCGAACTTGGAGAGGTAGGTGGCCTCCTCGACGGCCGAGTCGCCGCCTCCCACCACCACCAGCGGCTTGTTGCGAAACCTCGGCAGAGCCCCGTCGCAGACGGCACAGGCGCTCACGCCCCGGTTCTTGAACTTCTCCTCGCTCGGCAGGCCGAGCCAGTTGGCGCTCGCGCCCGTGGCCACGATCACGCAGTTCGCCCTCACTTCGCCCCCCTCGGACGGAAAGAGCGTGAAGGGCCGCTTCGAGAAATCGACCTTAAGGACGTCGTCGGTGATGATGCGGGTGCCGAAGTTGAGGGCCTGCTGCCGCATCAGCTCCATGAGTTCGGGACCGGTCACGCCCTGGCCCTCGTGCGGGGCCATCATCATTCGCCGCTCCTTGGGCAGGGCCGAGTCGAGAAAGCCGCCGAGGTTGCCGTGGGGAAAGCCGGCGTAGTTCTCGACCTCGCTCGTGAGCGCGAGCTGGCCGAGCGGCAGCGTGCCCGCCATGCGATTCTTCTCGCTGATCGCCCCCTCGTAGACGAGCGGCTCGAGCTGGGCCCGGGCCGCGTAGGTGGCGGCCGACCAGCCGGCCGGCCCGCTGCCGATGATCACGAGCTTTTCGACGGTCGCTGCTGACATCCTCTTCCCTCCTGACGCTGAATGCGGGTGCCGCCGGGCCACCGTCATCGACGGCCTCCGCGGGACAAGTCATGATGTGCCCAGGCATGATGTACACGGTCGGCCCGCGGCAGGGAACCCTCTGGCCGCCGCCCCCCACAAAAACCGTCCGAGACCACTCGATGAGCCTGCTCGCCGTCCTCCTACCCGCCGCCGTGACCCTGTCCGTCGCCTACCTCACCTACGGCCGCCTGCTGGCCCGACTTTTTCAGCTCGACCCGACCGCCCCCACGCCGGCCGTCGAGCTCCGCGACGACGTCGACTACGCCCCGATCCCGCCGCAGCTGCTTCTCGGCCAGCACTTCTCGGCGATCGCGGCGGCCGGCCCGATCGTGGGGCCGATCCTCGCCGGAGTCGCCTTCGGCTGGCTGCCCGCCCTGCTCTGGATCCTCGTGGGTAGCATCTTCATCGGGGGTGTGCACGACTTCGCGGCGCTCGTGGCCTCGATCCGCCACAAGGCCCGCTCGATAGCGGAGGTCGTCCGCGACCACATGAGCCGCCGCAGCTACGTGCTCTTTCTGGCGTTCGTGTGGATCGCGCTGGTCTACATCGTCGTCGCCTTCACCGACATCACGGCCTCGAGCTTCATCGGCCGGCAGACGCTCGAAAACGGCGACACCGTCTCAGGGGGCGGCATCGCCACGTCGAGCCTGCTCTACCTCGTGCTGCCGCTCATCATGGGGCTCTGCATGCGGTATGCCCGGATGCCCCTCTGGCTGGCGACGGCGATCTTTCTGCCGCTGGTGGGCCTCGCGATCTGGGGCGGGCAGTCGATCCCCTTCGATCTTGCCGCGGTCCTCGGCACGACCGACGCCTCGGCCCAGAAGATCTGGGGCGTGCTGCTCTTGGGCTACTGCCTCGTGGCGGCGATGGTGCCGATGTGGCTCCTGCTCCAGCCCCGCGGCCACCTCGGCGGCTGCTTTCTCTACGTGGCCCTCGCCGGCGCGGTGATCGGGCTCGTCGTCAGCGACCGGCTCGTGGCGGGCGACGCGTCGATCCGCTATCCCGCCTTCACCTCGTGGCAGACGCAGCGGGCCGGCGACCTGATCCCGATGCTCTTTATCACGATCGCCTGCGGCGCCTGCTCGGGCTTCCACTCGCTCATCGCCTCGGGCACCACGAGCAAGCAATTGCGCCGCGAGACCGACGCCCGCCCGATCGGCTACGGCACGATGCTGCTCGAGGGCATGGTGGCGGTGGTGAGCCTGTGCTGCGTAATGGTGCTCGCCGGCGACGACCCGCGGGCCGGCCAGCCGCC
>JBILVW010000005.1:0-29467 GCA_044370205.1 Pirellulales bacterium
CGATGAGCGGCGCCGCCTCCATGAGCGGCAAAGCCCGGAAAAACGCGGTCGAATCAAAACGGAGGGCACGGGATTCGAACCCGCAACCGGTTTCCCGGCATCTGATTTCGAGTCAGACCGCTAGCCGTTCGCTTACCCTCCGGGGGAGAGTGTAGGCGGCTCTGCGTTGAGGCTCAAGTTCGGCTGCGGTTCTCCCGGCAAACGTCGCAGGTCCGGCTGCACCGCTCGTAGCGATAAGGCACAGGATGCCAAACCCGCCCGTGGTGCCGACCGCACCATCGGGAAGCCGGCCGCTCGCTCCACCCCCGCCCATCTGCCGAAATTCCGTGAAGCAGCGGATGCGAGCGACGCCTTGGCCGGCCGTCGCAGCCACCGCCCGGAGCAACTGATCGCATGGCGAAGGATACCTGGCGGCTCGTCACCCGCGCCGCTGACGGCGAACTCGTGATCCACGATTTCGACTCCCCGGAGGGCCTCCTCCGAACGCACCTGCAGGTCGGATCGGACGACTGCAGCACCGACCTCGGCCTCCGCGGGGCCCCGGTCTTCCGCTCGCTCGTCGGCCCGATGCCGGAAGGCCGCAACATCATCCGCTACGAGACGCCCGAGGTGTTCGAGGCGCTGACGAAGGAGTGGGCACTGCCCCGCACACCGCGGCGCCGTTCGCGGAAGACGGCCGAGGCCACGACGCCCGAGACGACCGATGGCTGAGACCGTCTTCGCGAAGATCATCCGCGGCGAGATACCCGCGCGGATCGAACACGACGACGATCTCTGCCTCGCGTTTCACGACGTCGCCCCACAGGCGCCGGTGCACGTGCTGGTGATCCCGAAGCGGCCGCTCGAGTCGCTCGCGCAGGTGGCCGACACCGACGCAGCCCTGCTCGGCCACCTCGTGGTGGTGGCGACGCAGTTGGCCGGAAAGCTCGGCCTCGAAAACGGCTATCGGCTGGTCGTCAATTGCGGCCGCAACGGCGGGCAATCGGTGGACCACCTGCACGTGCATCTGCTCGGCGGCCGCCAACTGGGCTGGCCACCGGGCTAGGCTGGCGAGTCACTTCCACCAGTTCTTCACTTTCACGCGGCTCGTTTTGGCCTTCGGCGGTTCTGCGACCGCCGCGATCCGCTCGGGGACGAAGGCCTCCAGATAGCGGGGCCAGTGGCCGTCGAGCTGGACGAGGCAGCCGCCCACGTCGTCGGCGGCCAGCCGCTGATCGAGCCCCGTGAGCAGCCGCGTGAGCTGCACCCTCTGCGACTCGTCGAACGCGAGGTCGAAGAGCCGCACGTCGTCGATCTCCACGCTGCCCGGGCCGAGCATGTCGAACCGCACCCGCAGCGATTCGAGGCCACCTTCAGGAAGATCGTCCACCTGCAGCACGTACTGCGACCACTGGGCGGCCAGCGGCCGGCCACCGGCCAGCCCGCCGATCGCGGCGAACCGGTAGTACTCCCGGCCGCCTTCGTCTCCCTCGAGCGCGATCCGCAGCGGCGGCTGGGGGTCGCCGTCCTTGATCCGGAGCCAGGCCGCGATGCTCAGCCGGCCCGAGGCCGGCCGCGCGAACGGATTGCTCCGCAGCGTCGAGAGCCCATTGGCCGACGTGAAGATCGCGGCCTTGTCGCCCGTTCCTTCCCTGCCGGCCACGAGCCCAATCGTGCCCCGCCTCGCCTCCACGATCTCCCATCCCGGCACGCTCGGCCGCGCCGAAACGGCAGCCGCCGGCTCGGCCCCCAGTTCGAAGCTCGGGTTGTCGAGCACGTCGAGCGGCGTGGGCATCTCCAGCGTCTCCCGCCGCTGCTTGAGCCGCTCCACGCGGCCGACGACTGCCTCGCGAACCGAGGCGTCGTAGGCAATTCGGGCCGCTGTGACCTGCACGCTTCCCTCGATCCACAGGCCGCGCATGGCCCAGGCATCGACGGGCAGGCTGAGGGCTGTGGCCGTCAGGGGGAGCCGAGTGCCCGTCGCTCCATCGACCACGCCGAGCGGCTCCCGATCGAGCGTGAGCGTCACGGTGGCGGCCGCGGCGGCCGCGTTCACGACATGCAGCCACGTCCGACCGGCGACCTGTCGTCCACGCACCACCAGCGGCGCGGGCAGGCCGGCCACGAGGCTCAGTGGCTCGGCCGGCAGGGCCTCGATCGCCTGGCGGCTCGGCCACGGCTTCGCGGGGAGCGTGCGGATGAGGCCCGCGTCGAACACCACCTCCGGGTCGGAGGCGAGATGCGCCTCGGCCAGGCTGCGATCCAGTCCGACGAGCGTCGGGGCGGCGTGCATGAGCGACGGGCCGCCGAGTGAGGCCGCGCCGAACGGACCATGCGGCAGAACGTCTGCGAGGTCGAGGCTCTGCGGCTCATCGACGAGCACCGCCCCACGTCGCGCCGTCGGGAGGAACGCCAGCGTGCGATTGGCAGCCGCAACACCGGCCTCTCCGGCAAGGCTCGTGCCGCCGACGGCCTGCGGGGCCACGTAGAGAATCCGCGGGTCGGATGCGAACCGGCTCGGATCGAACGCGATCTCACGGAGGATGTCGTCCGTCCGCGAGTCCGCCACCAGCGTGGGCCGAAATCGGGCGGCGAGGTCAGCCCCGGCGAGCAGCGTGGTGGGCACGACGGCGAGCGAGCGGCCTGCCCCGCCCTGCGCGACCACCTCCGCCAGCCGCGTCCAGAAAAGAGCCGTCTGTGCCGCACGCCATTCGAGCCATTGCGGCCGCATCGGCCCTTCCACGAGCGCGGCCCGCGTCGCGAATCGATTCCCCTCGCCGGCTGGCTCCTCCAGCTTCATGTCGGCGAGCTTCATGTCGGCGAGAAAGCGACCGAACGTGGCATCGTCGAGCCCCCAGGCGACACCCGGCATGTGCAGCCAGCCGTCGCTCGTGAGCACCACCGCCACGCCATCCACCGTCGGGGCGGCGGCCGTCCGGGTGACCAATTCTCCGACGATGTCGATGACCGCCGACTGCACCCGGGCATCGAGGATGTTGTAGTGGCTGCCTCCACTCGCGGTGGCCCGCCGCGGCCTGCCGTCCCGGCCCACGCATGCGATCCCGACCGCCTCCGATCCGCCGCGGGCCAGGGTCGCTTCGAGCGTTGGCACGGGAGCGTCGAAGACGACCGCCGGCCGGAGCCGCACGCCCTCACGGCCGCAGACCCGGCAGAGCAGTTCGAGCATGTCCTTCGGGAGCGGATCGAGACCGATGTCGGCCCCCGCGCCGCTGCCCCACCGCGGCGCCTGTCGCGTGGCCGCCGATGGCCAGGTCGCGGCACCGCCCGAATACACCGTCACCATCGCGCCGGCTGCGGCTCGGGCCCGCAGCTGCTCGGTGAGATGCCGGATGGCATCGAAGTGGGTCTGCCAATCGGCCACGGCGCCTGCGCCATCGCGAATGCTCCGCTCGCGACCACCACACTCGGCGAGAACCGGATCGGCGACATAGGCATGCAGCCGGCGACGCGGGACGTCTTCGGCCGGCGGCTCGGCCGCAACGGGCAGCCGGGCCGGGCCGGCCAGCACCCGCACGCGGCCAAACAGCGCCGGCTGCGCGCCAGGATTGGAGATCACGAGCAGCGGCTGACGGGTCGTCGGCCAGAACGCAAACCGGTGCATGCCCAGCCGCGGAGCGCCGGGATCACGCCGCACGTCGAAGCCACCGGCATGCCGCGTCTGCACCCGGGCGCCGGCCCCGTCGAGCTCGAGGATCGTGGCGGCCACACAGGCGTCCTGATCGGAAGGAAACTCGATCTCGACGACGTGCGGCAGGCCCGGCTCGGTATTCGCTACGAGCACTCCCTCCCACGTCGGATCGCCCGCGTCGTCCCGCGGCGGCAGCCGCAGCATCGGGCCGAGCGGGTGCGGCTCGACGCGGCTGTGCCCCATGGCCAACAGACCGCTCAGCCGCGGCACCATCGAGGAGAGTGACGGCACACTCGGCACCGGCATGTTCGGCAGCTTTGGCAGCGGCACGTTCGGCCGCGGAATCGTGGGCAGCGACATGGTCGGCAGCGACATGGTCGGCAGCGACATGGTCGGCAGCGACATCGAGGGCAACGGCACGGCGGGCAGCGGCATGCTCGGCAGCCCGAGGCCGGGGAGCCGGCGGAGCCGCTCGTGGAGCTTGGGGCTGCCGGGATCGAGTTCGTAGAGAACCTTCCACTCGGCCGCGGCGGAGGCGGCGGGGGGCGTGTCGGCAACGGCGACGAGCTGCACGGTGCGGGTGGCGAGCGGCCGCGTCCACCGCAGACTGCTCCGCTCCACGGCCTCGAGCCCGATGTCGTAGCCGCCTTCCGCAGTCGGCAGCACCACATCGAACGACACGGCGGCGAACCGCATCGGCAGCGGCCCCGCAGCAGCGGCCGGCGGCGGTTCGGGCGGCACGGCCGTGAGGGCGATCTCCTGCGCGGCGATCTCGGCGGCATTCACGGCCGAAGTAAGCCGCATTCTGAGCACGACCGGCATACCGCTGTCGGGCTTCACCATGAGCAGGGGATCGACCGTCAGCCGCACGCGATCGCCCGGCCGCCTGATGACGCCGGTTGATGTTCCCGCGGCACCGCCGGCCGGATCCGCGAGGCTGACCCGCAGCAGTTCGCCGGCGGCAATCTTCACGGCCAGCCGGTTGCCGGCCTCGTCGAGCGGTTCCGAAGTGGGTGTGGCCAGCAATGCGGCCAGCGGCAGATCGACGGCTACGGGAGGACCGGACGACGCCGCCGGCCGCAGCGCCGCGACGAGCCTGCGACCGCGGAGGTCGGGCACGACGATCTCGATCCCGTCGCTCACGACCGGCCGCGGCTGATGAACCTGGATCGAGTGCGTCTCCTCATGCACGAAGGCGGCAGCGTCCGGCTCGGTGGAGAGCGTCCGCCAAGTGATCGGCTGGGATGCACCGGTGGCGTCGCCTTCGAGGACCACGGCAATCCGCCCCGTCCAGGCCTGCGGCTGGCCGCCTCCCCACGTGACCCGCACGGCGAGCGGCCGCTCGGCCGGATCACCCGGCACGGCCCCGGCCGTTGCCGACAGCCACGTCGCCAGCAGGACGAACGGCGCGAGCATTCCCGCGACACGCACGCGACACCGCGACAGCAGCATGAATCGGACGCACGACGACACGAGCCAGCCATCCATGGACAGGTTTTTGGGGAAGGGTTGTCACGCACCGGGGGCCTTCGGCCGCTGCCGCGCAGGGGGCGGATGGTAGCGAGCTGGCGGAGACCGGGCAAAGCGGGTTTCAGACGGCGAAAACCGTCACTCGCGGCCGAATTCAGTCGCCTGTGAGAGCGGCGCCGACCAGGCGTGGGCGAGATCGCCGGCTGCGGCTGCGGAGACGAGCCCGCCCAGCTCTTCGGCCTCCGCAGGGCAACGATTCGCCACGTCGCACAGCTCGAAGAAATCATCGGGCTTGGCGAACAGCCGCAGGGGCGGTGTCGTTTCCGCGGCCGCGTCTGCAGGCCGCGCTGCGACTGCATGCCAGCAGGCGGTCACCACCGCGACGCCACCGCGGGACGTGCAGATCACGCGATCCCGGCCGACGGCCGACCAGTCGGTGAGCAACGCCGCCAGGCTGCGGCCGTGCCCGGGCTCGCTGGCAGCTGCCACCCGTTCGCCCTCCCCTGCCGGTTCCGCGAGCGTGGCGCCACGTTCCGCGAGCGTAAAGCCCAGATCCGCCGGCGTGACGAGGCCGCCGAACCGTTGCGCCGCCATCCGTTCCCGCGGATCGACGAGCACCGCCGGCACGTGCACCAGTTCACTGAATGGCGGCATGTCACCCGAGCCCACGCGGCCGTGCAGCCCGAGGCCGATGCCGCGGAGGCCGACGACGAGCACCGTCCACGATTCGTCGCCGGTCGCCTCGAGCAGCGCCGCCAGGCACCGATCGAGCAGGGTCAGCTGCGCCGCGAACACATGGCGGATGCCGACGAGCAGGTCGGGGTCGGTGTCGGCCGTCACCGTGAGCTCAGGGACGGCCGCCCCCGGCGGCGGCGGCGGGTCGTCGGGATCCTGGTAGGCCTCGACGAGTTCCTCCGGGGCATCCCAGGCCACGCCGAGTGCCGTCGCATGCACGACGACACTGCCCGCGTCGCCCGCCATCGCTTCGGCAGCTGCTGCAAACAGCCGGCCGAGGTTCGTCGCCTCCGGATCGACCTCGGCCTCGGCTTTGGGAGCGGCGGCGACGAGCCTGAGATCGGCCCGCTGCGGCAGCCCCGCAGCCGTCAGCTGCGGGTCGTCGGTGACGACTGCGGCATCGGGCAGGCCGGCGATGATGTGGGCCAGCGTGCGGCGCTGATCGTCGGTCGTCGCGATCACCCGATCGAACACGAGCCCCCGCCCCGCCAGCGCCGTCAGGCCGGGCATGGCCACCCAGGTCGCGCCGTAGGCGGGCACGATCCAGGCCGGCAGTCGGTCGATGGCAACGACGAGAACTCTGGGGGTGTCGGATGGCATCTGCCGAGGGCTCCGGGACGATCTGTTCCGTTGTCTGTTGCCTTGATGTCTGTTGCCTTTATGACGGCTGGTCGGCCATGCTGTCAGGCCCTCGACCGTTCACGCCGGGACCGGCATGGCTTCCTCTTCCCATCCCTACCGCACCCAGCCGGCCGCCACGACGCGGATGCCGCCGGGCATCTCCTTCATCGTGGGCAACGAGGCGGCCGAACGATTCTCGTTTTACGGGATGAAGACGATCCTCGTCGTCTTCATGACCCGGCATCTGCTGTCGGCGACCGGCCAGCCCGACTTCATGACGGAGACGGAGTCGCGGGAGTGGATGCACCTGTTCGTCGCCAGCGCCTACCTCGTGCCGCTCATTGGCGGCATCATGGCCGACGCGTTCCTCGGCAAGTATCTCACGATCCTGCTGCTCTCGCTCGTCTACTGCATCGGCCACCTGTTCCTCGCCCTGATGGACATGCCGGGCCCGTTCCTCGAAGCCACGCTCTCCCCGCGGGGCTGGCTGCTGGCCGGGCTGGCCCTGATCGCGATCGGCTCCGGGGGCATCAAGCCCTGCGTCTCGGCCCACGTGGGCGACCAGTTCGGGCAGTCCAACAAGCACCTGCTCGAACGCGTGTTCGGCTGGTTTTACTTCGCGATCAACTTCGGGTCGTTCTTCTCCACGCTGCTCACGCCGTGGCTGCTCGAGGTCGCCGGCCCCGGCTGGGCCTTCGGCGTGCCGGGCATCCTCATGGCCGTCGCCACGTTCGTGTTCTGGCTCGGCCGCCATCGGTTCGTGCACGTGCCGCCGCGCGGCCTCGCGTATTTCGGGGAGACGTTCAGCCCCGCCGGGCTCGGGGCGATCGCCCGGCTGCTGCCGCTCTACCTCCTCGTCGCCGTGTTCTGGTCGCTCTTCGACCAGTCGGGGGGCGCCTGGGTGCAGCAGGCCGCCCGGATGGATCGGCGGCTCCTCGGCATCGACTGGCTCGAGAGCCAGATCCAGGCGGTCAATCCGCTGCTCGTGCTGGTCTTCATTCCGCTCTTCGGCAGCGTCATCTACCCGGCCGTCGATCGCGTGATCGCCTTCACTCCGCTGCGGCGGATTCTCGTCGGCTTCTCGCTCGCCACCCTGTCGTTCGCCGTGTCGGCCCATGCGGAGGGGCTGATCGACGCCGAGGCGGCCCGGCTGGCGGCCGCCGGGGCGGGCGTCGAGGCGGCCCGCTGGCCAAGCGTCGCGTGGCAGGTGCTGGCCTACGTGATCATCACCGCCGCCGAGGTGCTGGTGTCGATCACCTGCCTCGAATTCAGCTACACCCAGGCCCCGCCCCAGATGAAGTCGCTGGTCATGAGCCTCTATCTCTTGAGCGTGTCGCTGGGCAATCTGTTCACGGCCGCGGTGAACATGGCCACGAAGGACGCCGCCGGCAATTCCACGCTCCCCGGGGAACGGTATTATTGGTTCTTCGCAGGCTGCATGGCCGCGGCCACGGTGCTGCTGGTGCCGATGGTCGTCTGGTATCGGCCGCGTGACTACCTGCAGGGCGAGGCCGAGGAGGCGGAGGGATGAACGGACACACGCACGTTCGAGCGACACGCCGCGGCTTTCTGGCCACATCGGCCGCCACACTGGCTGCGGCGCGACGTGCCGCCGCGGCCGTCGAGCCGGCAGCGAAGCCCCCTGCCTTCCGCATCTCGCTCGCCGAGTGGTCGCTCCACGAGACGCTCTTCGCCGGCAAGCTCGACAACCTCGACTTCCCGCGGACCGCGAAGCAGCAGTTCGGAATCGAGGCCGTCGAGTACGTCAATCAGTTCTTCAAGGACAAGGCCCGCGACGCCGACTACCTCGCCGAGCTCGCCACCCGTGCGAGCGACGAGGGCGTGACCAACGTGCTCATCATGTGCGACGGGCTGGGCAACCTCGGCGACCCCGACGAGAAGGCCCGCACGCAGGCGGTCGAGAACCACTTCCCCTGGGTGGAGGCGGCCAAGCGGCTGGGCTGCCACGCGATCCGCGTCAACGCGGCGAGCAAGGGGACGTTTGAGGAGCAGCAGAAGCTGGCCGCCGACGGGCTCGCCCGGCTGGCCGAGTATGCCGACCAGATGAAGATGAACGTAATCGTGGAGAACCACGGCGGCCTCTCCAGCAACGGCGGCTGGCTGGCGGGCGTGATGAAGCTCGTCGATCGGGCCAACTGCGGCACGCTGCCCGACTTCGGCAACTTCCACGACTACGACCGCTACCGCGGTGTGGAGGAGCTGATGCCCTTCGCGAAGGGCGTGAGCGCCAAGAGCCACGAGTTCGACGCCGAGGGCAACGAGGTTCGCACCGACTACCGGCGGATGCTGAAGCTCGTGCTCGACGCTGGCTACACCGGCTGGGTCGGCATCGAGTACGAGGGCAAGGCGTTGCCCGAGGCGGAGGGCATCCTCGCCACGAAGAAGCTGCTCGAACGCGTCCGCGACGACCTCGCACCGCGGTGAGGAACCGAGGCTGACGCCGACAACGGGGCGGATCCCCCGGCTTGCGCCTGGGGGCTTATATAAAACGGCGCAAGCCGGGGGATCTGCCTTCCCATAGAAGCCCCCAGGCGCAAGCCGGGGGATCGCCCGACATCCGCCGCGACGATCACCACTCCAGATCCACCACCACCGGGAAATGGTCCGACACGTCGAGGTCGGTCGCGTGGCAGATGAACGCCCGCCGCACGCATGGCTCCAGTTCCCGCGGCAGCAGGACATGGTCGATCATCGTGAATACGTCCTCGCCGTCGGCCGCCCCGTTCTCGTTGAAGTCCCAGTGCGACGTGTAGCGATCGGCCACCCGGGGCATGAACCCCGCTGCGTTCACCAGTTCCGCCCCGGGCCGCTCGGCATCGAAGTCCTTGAGGTCGCGGAGCACGGTCGTCTGCGTCTTCCGCACGCCATCGGCCATTGGCACGTCGGGGTCGTAGTCGTTGAGATCGCCGAGCACGAGCGGGAGGTAGCCGCGGGCCACGATCTCGCGGCGGACGATGTCGCGGGCAATCCGCGTCTCGGCGGTCCGCTGGGCATTGGCATCGGGATCGGACGGGTTGCTCTTGAGGTGCAGGCCCAGCACGCCGAGCTTGCGGCCGCAGACAGTGAAGAACGCGAGGGCATGCCGCTGGAGCACCGCCTCTTCCTGCTCTTCTTTTCCGGCCGCATCCCGCCCGACATACGGCTCCCGCAGCCAGTCGTCGGCCGCCGTCGCCGCAGTCTTCTCGCTGTTCTTTCGTTTCTCGGGCACGAGGATCCGGATGCGACGGCCGTCGATCTCGTCGGGCTCGATGCGTGAGAGGATGGCCACGTCGAAGCCGGTGAAGGCATCGCGGCCGTCCACGTGCCAGCCGCGGTAGCCGTCGAGCCCCTTCGCCCGGAGGAGATCCGCCAGCTCATCGACCGCCTGCCGCGACACCACCTCGGGCAGCACCACGATGTCGGGTGCGAGCGTCTCGAGCACGGCGGCCACCCGGTCGATGTGTCGCCGCCGTGCCGGCTCGAAGCGATAGCGGGTGAGCCGCGTCTGCTCCCCTGGCGCGGCGAGGTTTTCCACGTTGAAGCAGACGATCCTCAGCCGGCAGGCCGCCGCTGGCTGGTCAGGGCCCGCTGCGGAGGGAGGGTCGGCCACAGCGCCGACGCAGAGCCACAGCAGGCCGACGCTTCCGCAGAAGCGCGACAGCGCGGCTGACACTCGTGTCCGTTGACCTCGTCCGACCATGCTGAGTAGATTCTTGCTTCCGAATGTTCGCTGCACCTGACTCCGCAGGAGTGTATGTTCCACGATTCGCTGACCAGCCTCCAGCCCACCCTGCACGTCGATCCCACGCGGCACGAACTCGGAGACCTGATCCTCATCGGCGCGACCCCCGTGGGCCGCGGTGTGTTCGCCACACGGAAACTCGCGGCCGGCATGGTGCTCGGTGAGATTCTGGGGGAGATCCTCGACGACCACCCCGAGGATTCCAGCTACGTCATGGAACTGCCGAGCAGCAAGCTGCTCGAACCGGCCCCGCCATTCCGCTTCGTCAACCACAGTTGCGACCCGAACTGCGAGCTCTTCTACTGGTTCGACGAGGATAGCGACGCGCAGGAAGACCGGCTGTGGCTGCAAACGATCCGTCCGATCAAGCCGGGCGAGGAGCTCCTGATCGACTATTGCTGGCCGGCCGACGCGGCGATTCCCTGCCGCTGCGGGGCGGCGAGCTGCCGGGGCTGGATCGTCGATCCGGAGGAGCGGCATCTGCTTCCGGATCCGAGCCAGCCGCCGACGCCCGAGCAGCCAGCGGCATCGTGAGTGGCTCCGCCGCACGGGCCCGCACCGCGGGCTGGGTGATCGCGGCCCTGCTCACGGGCCTGTCCATTTTCGGCATCAGCCGCCTGCGGATCGACGACGACCTCCGGGCGCTCGTCCGCGACGCCCGGGTGGACTTCCGGCTGCTCGACGAGATCGCCGCGCTGTTCGGGGCCCCCGACCGCGACTGCATCGTCCGGTGCACGGCGCAGGCCGGCGACATCTTCGCCGCCGAGCCACTCGCCGAACTCCAGACGGTCGTCGAGCGGCTCGGCCGCGTGAAAGGCGTCGACGAGGTCCGCTCCATCTTCGACGTGCGGCGGCACGGCGCGGCCGGGGCCGTGCTGCCCGTCATTCCCCGCACCGCCACCGGCCTCGACGACGAAGCCCGCGCGGCGGCACGCTCCCGCGCGGCGGCGCACCCGCTGGTGGCCGGCCACCTGCTCTCGGCCGACGCCGCCTCGTCGCTCGTGCTCGTGCGGCTCGCGGCCGATGCCGACCGGCCGCCGCTGCTGCCGCAGGTGGTTGCCTCGCTCGAGGCGACGCTCGCGGAGGCCCGTCGCGACTGCCCGAGCCTCACGCTGGAACTCACTGGCCTGCCCGCCCTGCGGGAGCAGGCCGCCCAGGCGCTGCGGCGGGACATGCTGATCTTCAATTCGCTCGGCCTGTCGCTGGCCATCGTGCTCTCCGCCGTCGTCGCCCGCAGCCTCCGCTCGACGGTCGTGGCCTGCGTGCCGCCGGCCGTGGGTGCTCTCTGGGCCCTCGGCTTTCTCGGCCTCGTCGGGGCGCCGGTCAACATCCTCACGAGCGTCGTGCCTTCGCTGGCGCTCGTCGTCGGCACCTGCGACTCGATCCACTTCATCGAAGACATGCGCCGCAGTGCCCGTCGTGGCATCGATCCGCTGGCCGCCTCGACCGGCGCCGTGCAGCGGGTCGGCCGCGCCTGCGGCCTCACGAGCCTCGTCACGGCGATCGGCTTCGCCTCGCTGATGGCCGCCCGCATCGACGCGGTGCGAACGTTCGGCGCCACGGCGGCGGTCGGGGCCCTGGCCAGCTTCCTCGCCGTCACGCTCCTCACGCCCCTGATCGCCTCCACCGGCTTCTGCAGCGGCCTGAGGCTGGGCCGATCGTCTCGGCTCGCCGGCCGGCTGGCCGGAACGCTCGCCGGGTTCTCCGTGCGGCATGCCCGGCCGCTGGTGGCGGTGGCCTGCATCTCCACGCTGCTGCTGGGGCTCGTGGGCTCGGGACTCGACGCCGACAACCGCGTGGTCGATTCGCTCCCGCGAGGCGCACCCGCGGCTGCGGCACTCGCCGCGGTGGACCACGACTTCGGCGGCGCGATGGGGGTGGACGTGGTCGTGGGCTGGCCCGACGGCACCGACTGGCGAGATGCCGCGGTGCTCGCCGCCCTCGACGGCGTGCATGGAGTGCTCGCCGACACGGAGGGCATCTCGCGGGCCATCTCGCTTTCCACGATCGCCACGCCGCTCCCCGAGCGGGCCCGTCGCCGGCTTGCAGCCGAGCACTTCGGCGACCTCGTGGCTCCCGAGGCCCGGCTCGCGCTGGTGCGGGCCCGCGTGGCCGACCTTGGGTCCCGCCGGCTCGATGCGGTCTACGCCGGGGTCAACGAGGGGCTGGCTGCGCTGCAACGGTCGCACCCGGGCTGGCGGTTCGAGCTCGCCGGGATGTCGGTCGTGTCGGCCCGCAACATCCGCCAGCTCGTCCGCGACCTGGGCTCGAGCCTGCTCGTGGAGGTGCTCGTCATCGGCGGCATTCTGGCGATCGCCTTCCGCTCACCGCTGGCGGGACTCGTGAGCCTGATTCCCAACATCTTCCCGCTGGCCGTGATCGGCGGGTTGATCGTGGCGACGGGGCGGGCGCTCGATCCGGCCACGGTGATCGTGTTCAACGTCTGCCTCGGGCTGGCCGTGGACGACACGGTGCACGTGCTCTCCGCGCTCGCCCGGAATCGCCGCGAAGGGATCTCGATCGCCACGGCCGTTCGCCGGGCCGTGGCCGAAACGGGCAACGCGGTCGTGATCGGCGGGCTGGTGCTCGCGGTGGGCTTCGCCTGCGTGACGGCCAGCAGCGTGCCGTCGCTCGCCGGCTTCGGCATGCTGGCCTGCGCGGCCGTAGCCGCGGCGACGATCGCCGAGCTCGTGTTCCTGCCGGCACTGCTCGTCGTCACCGACGAGATCGTCCGCCGCCGCCGGCCGCTCTTCCACGACGGCATCTTCGGCGCGGCCCCAATCGCCTGGCAACGAGAACTCAACCCGTCTTCGTAACCGCGACGATGTCGGCGAGGGTTTCGACCGTACGGACGATCTGCTCCTCGCTGTGCTCGCACGTGAGGAAAAACCGCACGCGGGCCGCGGACTCACGCACGGCCGGATAGAGGATCGGCCGGGCGTTGATGCCCCGCTCGAGCAGCATCTGCGACACCTGGATCGCCCGGGCGGAGCTGCCGAGGATCACCGGGATCACCGGCGTGTCGCCGCTCGTACCGGTGTCGAGACCCGCGTCCATGCAGAGCTTGAGGAACAGCTCCGAACGCTCGCGGAGCACGGTCACCCGCCACGGCTCCCGACCGAGCACCCGCAGGCCCTCGAGCGCCGCGGCGGCGTTGGGCGGCGAGCAGGCCGTCGAGAACACGAAGGCCGGCGTGGTGCAGCCGAGGTAGCGGATCAGCCGCTCCGAGCCGGCGAGGTAGCCGCCCCCCGAGCCGAGCGCCTTGCTGATCGTGCCCATCCAGAGATCACCCTCGGCGGGATCGACGGAGAAGTAGTCGCAGATGCCGCGGCCGCCGGGCCCCATCGTGCCGATCGAATGGGCCTCGTCCACGTAGAGCATGGCATCGTGCCGCTTCTTCACGTCGATGAACGCCGGCAGGTCGGGATAGTCGCCGTCCATGCTGTAGACGCCTTCGATCGCGACGACGACCCGACGGTATTGGCCGCGGAGGTCGCGAAGCAGGCCGTCGAGCTGGCGGTAATCGTTGTGGCGAAACGACCGCTTCCCGGCCTGCGACGCCGTCGCCCCCTGCATGATGCTGTTGTGGGCGAGCTCGTCGTAGAGGATCAGATCCTCGGCATTGAACAGGTGGGCGAACAGGGAGGCATTGGTGCCGTAGCCGCAGGGAAACACCACGGCCCGCTCGGCGCCGATGAAGGCCGCCAGTTCCCGGTCGAGCGACTCGAGGATCGAGTTGTTGCCACCCACCATGCGGCTGGCCGACGCGCTGCAGCCAAACCGGTCGATGGCGTCCTTCGCAGCCTGGGCGACGTCGGGGTGGCCGGCGAGGCCGAGGTAGTCGAAGCTCGTGTAGCTCACGACCTCGCGGCCGTCGATCCGCGCCGTCCGGCCGTGCACGGATTCGTTGGCGAGCAGGAACGGGTTCTCGAGGCCGGCGGCCGTCAGGCCGGCCAGCCGGTCTTCGAGGGCCTTGCACTCGGGAAACGGATCGTGGGCGTCGTCCGTCGCGGGCTGCCGCGACTCCATCGGAAGCCGTGCGTCGGCACGGCGGGCCCTCGCAGCAGGCTCACGCTGCAGCAGCGCTGGCTCCCCGCCCCGGTCGGCCGCGTCGAACATGTGGGTGGCAATGCAGTCGACGAGGTCGTCGCAGGTCTGGATCTCGCTGAGCCAGTCGGGGTGGAACCGCATCTGGTAGCGGCCCTCGATCCGCGTTACGGCATCGAGGAATCGGGGCTCGTCGATCCCGGCGTCGGCGAGGGCTGCCCGCGGGGCCAGTCGGGCCCGGTCCATCGACGGCGCGACCCGCTCCAACTCCTCGAGCACCAGCCGCGTGATCGCCAGCCGCGAATGGGCCCCGGGGCGGCTGCGAATCTCGCCCGTTCCGCTTCCCTGCCTGCCACCGGCTGCAGCTTCGCGCAGCCCGAATTCCACCGTTGCCACGATTGAGACCCTTCAGAAGCCGTCGTGTCTGCCCGACGATGGACGTACTATACGGAAACCTGGCAAAATCGATACCGGCCTCCACGGAACTTCGCGTCACCCGCGCGGTGGCAACGCAGAGTTGACGCCCGTTTTTCCCGCTCGAAACCAAGCGTCGTCACACTATGCCGCCACGGCAGCCGCTGCGGGCCACACCGGTCACACCGATCGCGAAAACGGTGCGGGGCGTGAATTCAAAAAAAACTCACTTCACCATCAGCTTCCGCAGCACGAACGGCAGAATGCCGCCGGAGCGGAATTGATCCAGCTCGACCGGCGTGTCGATCCGCACGAGGCACGGAATCTCCTTCACCGATCCGTCGGGCGACGTCGCCTTCACCACCACGGTCGCTCGCGGGGCGAGTTTCTCGAACGGGATGTCGAACGTCTCCTCACCGGTGAGGCCGAGCTGCTGCCACGGCTCGGGCAGCACCAGCGGCAGCACGCCCATGCCCACGAGGTTGGAGCGATGGATCCGCTCGAAGCTCGCCGCGAGCACGGCCCGCACGCCGAGCAGCATCGTGCCCTTGGCCGCCCAGTCGCGGGAGCTGCCGGTGCCGTATTCCGTGCCGGCGAGCACCACCAGCGGCGTGCCCTGCTCGCGGTACTTCACCGCCGCATCGTAGACCGGCATCACCTGCGTGCCCGGCAGGAGCCGCGTCACGCCCCCTTCGACTCCCGGCACGAGCAGGTTGCGGATCCGGATGTTGGCGAACGTGCCGCGGGTCATCACGCGGTCGTTGCCGCGGCGGGCGCCGTAGCTGTTGAAGTCCACCGGCTGCACGCCGTGGTCGATGAGATAGGTTCCAGCCGGGCTCGTCTTGGAGATGCTGCCGGCAGGCGAGATGTGGTCGGTCGTCACGCTGTCGCCGAGCGCGAGCAAAACGCGGGCCCCGCGGACGCTCTGCGGAGCCTTCGGCTCGAGCGTGAGGTCGGCGAGGAACGGCGGCTCCTGGATGTAGGTGCTCGTGGCATCCCAGTCGTAAAGCTCGCCCGTGCTCGTCGGCACCGCGTTCCACCGCGGGTTCGACTGCCACACGTTGCCGTACCGCGCCTGGAACTGCTCGGGCCGCACGCTCGCCGCCACGGTCTGCCTCACCTCTTCGGCCGTCGGCCAGATGTCCTCGAGATAGACCGGCTTGCCGTCCTTGCCCGTGCCGAGTGGCTCGGTGGCCAGATCGATGTCGGTCGTGCCGGCCAAGGCGTAGGCCACGACGAGCGGCGGGCTCGCCAGCCAGTTGGCCTTCACGAGCGGATTCACCCGGCCCTCGAAGTTGCGGTTGCCGGAGAGCACGGCGGCCGCCACGAGATCGCCCTCCGTAACCGCCTTGGCGACCGCGTCGGGCAGCGGACCGGAGTTGCCGATGCACGTGGTGCAGCCGTAGCCCACCGTCTCGAATCCGAGGGCGTCGAGATCCTTGTCGAGGCCCGACCGCTCCAGGTAGTCGGTGACCACCCGCGATCCGGGCGCGAGGCTCGTCTTGACCCAGGGCTTCCGCCTGAGCCCCTTCTGCACGGCCTTCCGGGCGACGAGGCCCGCGGCCACCATCACGCTCGGATTGCTCGTGTTGGTGCAGCTGGTGATCGCGGCGATCACGACCGCGCCGTGGTGGAGCGTGGCCGAATGGCCGTTGTCCACGACCGTGCCAGTGCGGGTGAGAGCCGGGCCTTCAAGGGCGAAGCCCCGTTTGGCCGTCGGCGCCGTCAGTGATTCGGCGAACGTCTTTTTCACCGCCACGAGCGGCACGCGGTCCTGCGGCCGCTTGGGGCCGGCGAGGCTCGGCACCACCGTCGAGAGATCGAGAGACAGCCGCTTCGTGAATTCAGGCGTAGGCGCCGCGTCGGTGCGGAACATCCCCTGCTCCTTCATGTACCGCTCGACGAGCGTCACCTGCTCGGCCGGGCGGCCGGTGAGCCGCAGGTAGGCGAGCGTCTCGTCGTCGATCGGGAAGAAGCCCATCGTGGCGCCGTACTCTGGCGCCATGTTGGCGATCGTGGCCCGGTCGGCGAGCGGCATACCCGAAAGCCCGGAGCCGAAGAACTCGACGAACTTCCCGACGACGCCTTCCTTCCGCAGGATCTCGGTGACCGTGAGCACGAGGTCGGTGGCGGTCGCGCCCGCCGGCAGCCGGCCGGTGAGTTCGAAGCCCACCACCTCGGGCAGGAGCAGCGAGAGCGCCTGGCCGAGCATCACCGCCTCAGCCTCGATGCCCCCCACGCCCCAGCCGACGACGCCGAGGCCGTTGATCATCGTCGTGTGGCTGTCGGTACCCACGAGCGTGTCGGGCACGGCGATCGGGAGCGTGCGTTTGCCACCTGGCTCACGCTGGTCGGGATCACGAAGGAACACGCAGCCGGCGAGGTATTCGAGATTCACCTGGTGCACGATGCCGATCGCCGGCGGCACCACGCGGAAGTTCTGGAAGGCCTGCTGTCCCCACCGCAGGAAGGCATACCGCTCCGCGTTGCGCTCGAACTCGATCTCGACGTTCTTCTCGAGCGAGTCGGCCGCGCCGAAGAAATCGACCTGCACGGAGTGGTCGATCACGAGATCGACCGGCACGAGCGGATTGATCTTCGCCGGATTGCCGCCGAGCCGCTTCATGGCCGCCCGCATCGCCGCGAGGTCCACCACGCAGGGAACGCCGGTGAAGTCTTGGAGCACCACGCGGGCCGGCTTGAACGGAATCTCGACCTCGGCCGGGGAGGCGGCGTTCCAGGTGGCCAAAGCCCGAATGTCCTTCTCGGTGACCTCGTAGTCGTCGCAGTTCCGCAGCAGGGACTCGAGCACCATCCGGATCGAGTAGGGCAGCCGCGACGTATTCGTCACGCCCGCGTCGTCGAGGGCCCGGAGGCGGTAGAGGGTGGCCGGGCCGGAGCCCGTTTCGAACGTGGAACGGGCGGAAAACGGATCGACGGGGGTGGCAGCCATGACGCTCGTGGGGGAGTTTGAGGGGTGCGGAAACCGGGCCGGACGGTGCCTCAGCCGCCGGATGGGCCGTAGCCTAGCCGAGAGGCCGAAAAATCGACAGAACCGGGATTCACGGAAAACTCACACAAATAGAATTCGACACGCGGCTTGCCCGTGGTGTATAGTTCGGACGTCGAGGCCAACATGCCTCGGCCATCACAAAACACTTTGACCTTTTCGGCGGCTGTTCCCCCCCCCCAAAGACCCACACTTCTAGAGCCGCTACCGGACCCGTGGTTTCCCCAACCACGGGTCCTTTTCTTTTGTACGCGGAGCGGGCCGTCCCTTGCCCCGCCACGCTCACCCCACCGTGCCGCGGTCGAGCAGGCCGTCGATGAGGGCGGTGCGGGTGTCGATCGTCGTCGAGCGGAGCTTCGCTGCCGGAGCCGCGAGAATCTCGCGGGTCTGCATCAGCCGGCGGCCGCCCGACTGGGCGTCGTAGCTGTTGAGGGCGATCGTCAACCGCCGGTCGGGCGACACGTCCTCGCCGTCGCGGAGGATCCGCACCGGCCGGCCGGTCTCGTCCCGCACCACCTCCAGCGGCCAGAGTATCCGATCGGAATCCTTGATGCCCGAGTCTTCCGCAAGCATCGCCATCAGGCCGGCGCCGGTCACCTCTGCCGTCACGAGCAGGTTTTCATACGGGATGATCTTCCAGCAGTCGGCCACGGTGAGCCGGCCCGCGGGCAGGTCGCCCGTGTGAAACGTGCCGTGCCACACGGCATCCACATCGCGGCCCTGCTTCCGCAGCGTGGCCGCGAAACATTCGCAGAGCAGCTTCGCCAGGCCGCTGTCCCGGCCTTTACCCGGAATCGGCTGCGCGACCGTGGCCACCTCGCGGGCGAGCTGCGCGTCGGCCGCGTCGAGGTCGGGCTTCGCCAGCTCCATCACGAGCGGATCGAAAACAAAGCGGTCGTCCATGAGCAGTGAGAAGGCCCGCCGATCCACGAGCCTCCGCGACTCGACGTCGAACGTGAGATCGACGCGGCCGCAGTGGATGCCGTGGTAACTGGCCTGCGAGCAGACCACACCATGCAGCATCCACGACGGCTGGTTCTGGTGGGAGTGGCCACCGAGATAGACGTCCACGCCATCCGACTCACGAAGCAGTGACCGCACCGGATTCGCGTAGTCGTCGTTGAACCGCCAGCCCATGTGCCCCATCACGACGCAGGCATCGACTCCCGCGGCACGCACCTCCGCCACGCACTGCTTCAGCGCCGCGACCGGGTCGATCGCCACCACGCCACCGAGCAGGTCGGCCGGCAGCCAGTAGGGCAGCCCAGGTGTGATCAGGCCGATGAGCCCGATGCGGAAGCCCCCCACCTCGCGGATCGTCCACGGCCGGAGCTTGCCCCAGTCGCCGTCGAGCGCCCCCGCGGCCTTTCCGCCGTGGGTCACGTTCGCCGTGAGCACCGGCGACTGCGACAGTCCCAGATTCGCCGCCAGCTTCTCCGGCCCCCAGTCGAAGTCGTGGTTGCCGAGCGTCCAGGCGTCGTAGCCGAGCCGATTGAACAGCTCGATCATCAGGTTGCCGCCGCGGTGCAGGCTCACCGCCGTGCCCTGCACGACGTCGCCCACATCGACGGTGAGCGAATGCGGCGACTCCCGCCGCCACTGCCGCAGACACGTGGCCACCCGGGCGAAGCCGCCGACATCGTCGAGCCCCTCGTAGGTGCTCGTGGGCAGAATCCGCCCGTGGAGATCGGTCGAGTGAAAGATCGACACCGTTCGGGCCCGGCCCAGATCCTCAGCCCGCACGAGCGGCGCAGCCAGCGCCACTCCGGTAGCCGCCAGAAATTGCCGGCGCGGCACGCGGGTTTCCAAATGCATACGTCGCTCCGTTCGAGACCAGTTTACAGGCCGCCGAAACCGGCACACCACCGGGAATACCATCGCCGACACGAATTTCTCACACGATCTTTGCATGAACTGGGTATAGTGCTTCTCGTCGGTGACCGATATCGCCTGATGTCGGAGGTTGAACCACGCGGTTCAGCCACCACCGATCCCGCCTCACCACGATGCTGATTCGACTCCCCGTCGATCTCCGGCCTCCCCGGCCGGCGACATCAGCATTCACAACAGGAGTCGATCGCCCGAAGGGCCCTTCCGGGTCCGAGGTTCGGTCTCTGCTCATGTCACACGCCCTGCCCTTCCGCCGTGCCCGCACGGCCTTCAGTCTCGTCGAACTACTCGTCGTGATCGCGATTGTCGCCACACTCGTCGCCCTGCTCCTGCCGGGCGTCCAATCGGCCCGGGAGGCGGCCCGCCGCACGTCTTGCGGCAACAACGTGAAGCAGCTGGCCATCGCCCTGCTCGCCTACGAGACGTCGAACGGCCGCTTGCCGGCCGGCACGATGGTGGGCACCGGCTCCAACGACGACAGCTGTAGCGGCTGTTGGAACCCGTGGGAGGAAGCCGGTAAATCAGCCGAGACCTATACCGCCTCCCACAAGTTCGGCGGTACGAGCTGGATCCTGGAAATCCTGCCCCACATCGATCAGACCACGGTCGCCAACCAGTGGAACTGGCTGACGAACGTGCGGGGCAACGCCGTCGTCGCCCAGACCGACATCAACAGCCTTTACTGCCCGAGCCGGCGTTCCGGGATTCGCTCGGCCGATGACAAGTCGATGCTCCTCGACCCCATCACCTGGACAGGCGGCGGCACCGACTATGGCGGCTGCTACGGCCAGCTCGATGGATTCGAAGATGCAGCGACGACACCCGACCTCCACAAGTTCAGGCATCGCGGCTCGAACCCGCAGGCCGTCGCCGGCCCATTCCGAGCGAATCTCGGCGTGCCGTTCTCGGCGATCCGCGACGGCCAGACCAACCAGATCCTGCTCGCCGAGGTGCAGCGGCTTCCGGCCAGCACTGCCGCCAGCGGATCGGCCACGAGCCAGGACGGCTGGGCCGTGGGTGGCGCGGCCACGCTGTTCACGACTGCATCGGGCGCGATCAACGACGGCCACTTCGAGTCGGCCGGCAGCGAGCACAACGGCGGCGCGACGATCGCGATGGCCGATGGTTCGGTGCGATTCGTGTCCAACTCGCTCAACACGTCGATCTATCGGGCGCTCGGCTCGATCGCCGACGGCCAGATCGCCAGCATCGAGCAGGCCAACCAGTAATCCGTGCGGCGGGCCAGGCTACGGCGCTGCGGCGCCCAGCCCGGTCTCCTGCAGGTGCTGCACGAGGATCCGCTGAATCTCGGCCACCGTCAGCGGGTGGTGGTGCACCTTCGTGTGAGTGGCCGGCACCATGATCTCACTCACGGCGCCGTCGGTGTGGCCGCTCTCCACCGACACCACGCAGTCGTCGCGTCCGCCCGTGAGCGACACGTGGCCGTTACCGACGATGCTGTGCACCGTCACCCAGCAGGGCGGCTTGAGCCGCTCGAGCGCCTTGAGCGACAGGGAGTCGGGCTCCAGCATGTCCACGGTCGAAGGCACCCGCCGCTCGAAGTCGGGCCGAAAACCGTCCGGATTCCTGCGGATCACTTCGCGGTGCACGGCGGCCAGTTGCGGCGGCGGCCGGACCGAAATCGAAGCCAGCCGACCCACGCCGAGCGATGCCAGGATCGAGCCGCGATGGGGCGTGGCGACGCAGACGATGCGGTTCACAAAGGGCAGCGGCTCGAAGAAATAGGTCTCGCGGACGAACTGCCGCACCGGGGGATCGAAGTCCATCTGGTCGAACGGCCGGCAGGCGACCGCGTCCCAGAGCGAGTTGCCCGGCGCGACCACCTGCAGCTTCGCGTGGAGGCCCCCCATGCTGTGGCCGACGAGCACGATGTTCTTGAGCGCCGGATCCCGGCCCTCTGGATCGAGCGTCTGCACCGCCCGCCTGAGTTCGGCCCGGAGCCGTGACGACGACCGCAGAAACGCCGTGCCCGTCGGATAGTTGAACACCCAGGGCTCGAACCGCCGGTGAAACTCGGGCCAGGCCCGCAGCTCGTTGATGAGGTCGAACCAGGTGCCCTCGTCGCTGGCCAGGCCGTGGATGAAGACGACCGGGATCTTGCCCGGCTCGTGGGGCTGCAGGAACTCGAGCCGCGGCCGCGTGGCCCCCTGGCCGAACGGCTGCAGATAGCCCTCGATCCCGGATTGGGGCAGCGCGGCAAGCATGTCGAGCAGTGGTGCCGTGAGGTCGGCCGCGAGGTGAGGCCGGGCCGGGCCGATGTGCACCGCCGCGATCTCGACCGGATTGGCGAGGTCGAGGATCGCCGGGGCATGGTCGCGGTAGACCGGCCCCGCGAACGTCTCGAGAAAGTTCTCGTCGCCCGGCATCTTGAATCGCAGCACGGCCGTGGCCGCGAGCGACTGCCGTGACGGCATGAAATCGGTGGTCTGCTGATCGCGGGAACGATCGATCGTCCGCACGACCACCGGCAGGCCGAAGCCGTCTCGCACGTGCCGCCGCGTGATCCGCTTGTCGCCGGGCTGGCCCTGCGACTCGAGCGACGTGATCTGCTCGACGCCGATCGGCAACGCCTTGGGACAAAGCGGAATGCAGACGGGTTTCGACGGCGGACCGACCCACACACCGCCGTTCCTGATCCGTCCGTGCTGACAGGCCGACTCCAAAAAGCCGGCGAGGCCGTCGGCATACAGGTCCGCCGCCTCGCAGAGGATCGCCGGGTCACCGGGACACACCCAGACCGCGTTCCACGCCTCCTCGCAGGCGACGTAATACCCATCGACCGCATGGCGGTCGCCCTTCTTCAAGAGCTCGCAGGATGCGGCGAGATACTCCTTCGACTTCCGCAGATGCCGCTGGGCGATCGGCAGCGGATCCCGCTCGGGGGCCACCGCCGCCGGAGGTTGGAGCGGCGCAGGCAGCGGCGCTGCCGCGAGCGGCGCCCGCGCCGCGACCGCGCAGGCCAGCACCGCGACTGTCAGACCGAGCCTCACGCCCCCCACGACCGCGCCTCCGAAGCCGAGCTTCTCGAGAGACTATCGGCCGGCACGAGCCGCAGCCGTGGCCGCCTCTTCGCAACCGGCAGGGTCTGCGCGAATTGCCGCGTCAGCACAAGAGAAGAGGGAGGCGAGGGGGTCGGCGAACGCTCGAGGAGCATTGGGCCGCCGCGGCCCACGCGACGAGACTTTTGCCGCCCCCGAGCCGGGCTTCACTTCGCTCGGAGATGCGTCAGCCGCGAGAGAGGCCGGCCGTGGGCGGCTCGGCGACGAGTTCCATGTCTTCGGCGAGGTATTTGACCGCGGCCGTCGGAGCGAGATTGAAGTAGATGCGGCCTTCGGTGATCCAGCGGGTGCCGTCGAAGAGAAATTCGGCCGTGGCGGCCTTGGAGAGCGCCACGTTCTCGACGTGCTCCATGCCGCCCCCCTCGACGGCCTCGAACTGCACCTCGACGGCGACGAGCGCCTTGAGCCCGCCGGTGCGACGGTCGCGGGCATAGACGACGTCGTCGTCGAAATCGACGTCGGCCCACCGCAGTCCGCGGGGCTTGCCGCTGGCGGCGGCCCGCTCGATGAACTTCGCCTCGAGCGGCTCCCGCTGGCGATGGAAGTCGCGCTGGGCCCGCGCGATCTTCTCCGTCTGCCGGGCGATTCGCAGCGGCCGCAGGGCGATGGCCGTGGCGATGCCGGCCGCGGCCGCGATGAAAAACGTCACGGCCAGTCCGAGCATCGTGTTCACGAACGCGTCTCCCACGGGTGCGTATCTCCCAGCCGGCGCGGCACGGTAACGACTCGAACAGTGTACGACCGCAGCCACCGATGGCAAAAGCCGGCGCGGCCGGTGGTGTCGCAGACCCATGTTTTCAGGAACGCGGCAGCGGGGCGGCAGCGGCCCGAAGCTGAGGGAACACTTCCCGGCTGCGGTGCCGGCGCGGCAGACTGCCACTGCAGTTCTCCTTCCCCAGGCACCTCTCCTTCGCAGTCACACGCCATGCCCCGCGGCTCCCGCTCCCTGCCCGCACCGCTCGGTGCCCATCAGTCGATCGCCGGCGGCTTTCATCGGGCCGTCGATCTCGCCGTCGCCACCGGCTGCGAATCCCTCCAGATCTTCACCCGCAACATCAATCAGTGGGCGGTGAAGCCGATCGTGGCCGACGACGCCGCGGCGTTTCGTGCGGCCGTGAAGGCGGCGGGGCTGCGGTTCGTCGTGGCCCACGATTCGTATCTCATCAATCCGGCCGCGGCTGCCGCGGATCTCCGCAAAAAGTCGATCGCGGGCCTTGCCGAAGAACTTCGCCGCGCGGAGGCGCTCGGCATCCCGTGGGTGGTGGCCCATCCGGGCGCGGCGGGCGAGCAGCCTGTCGAGGTGGCCGTGGCCCGGGCCGCCGACGGCATCGCGGAGGCGCTCGACGAGACCCGCGACTGTGCCGCTGGCGTACTCATCGAGACGACGGCCGGCCAGGGATCGTGCCTCGGCGCGACGTTCGAAGAGATCGGGGCGATGCTCGACCGGATCGATGCGGTGAAAGGCCTGAAGAAGCGGGTGGCGGTCTGCCTCGACACCTGCCATGTGTTCGCGGCCGGCTATCCGCTCGCGCCGCAGGCCGCGCTCGACGACACGCTCCGGCAGTTCGACCGCGCGATCGGCCTCGAGCGGCTGAAGCTCATTCACGCCAACGATTCGAAACGGGAGCTCGGCTCGCGGGTCGATCGCCACGAGGCGATCGGCAAGGGCAAGATCGGCCCCGAGGCGTTCCGGCTCATCATGACCCACCCCAAGCTCGCAGGGATTCCGCTGATCCTCGAGACCCCGAAGGAAGGCGTTGACGGCAAGGCGTCGCCGAAAAACGATCGCACGAACCTCGCGGTATTGAGGCGGTTCCGCGGAATGTGACGCGGTTCGCCGGGAGGGGCGATCCATCGTGCACGCCCCCGCACGTCACGATGCGCCATAAAAGCCCCCATGCGCAAGCAGGGGGATCAATCCGCGGTCCATCCCACAACATCCCCCGGCTCGCGCCTGGGGGCTTTTATTCCGCGGCTCTTCGCGAACGTCCGGCAAGTGGGCACGGGTAGCCCCGAGCTCGTGGAGTTGACTTGTATCTATCCCGGTCACGGTGTGACCGGGGCACTTGGGTCATGCCTCCGGTGGGATTTCGCTGCCGTGCGGGTCGCCGATGCCGCCGACCTCCGCCTCGATTCGCTGCCGCATCGCGGCGCCGAGATGATGCTCCACCCATTCGGCCGGCGGATGAAGGTGGTCGAGCGGCAGCTGGGCATGCCGGCCCAGCCAGGCCTCCCAGAGGCGGTGCGACCGCACCACCATTTCGGCCTCGCGTCGCCCGACCGCCGTGAGCGTCGCCTGGCCGTCGCGGGTGGCCACGCGGCCCGTGAGCCGCAGCCACGCCACCGCCAGTCGCTGGAGCGGCGCGGCCGCCACGAGGGCCGCCCCCCCCTTCTCCTCCGCCCGCCAGGCCGCGGCGAGCCGGTCTTCGCAGAGCACCCGCCAGGCATACCGCAGCCGTGCGAGCCCGCGGGCCACGAGGCCGTCGTCGGGCGCGAGCACGACGGCGAGCAGGTACTCGATCCCGAGCACGACGGCGATCATGCCCGCCGCGCTCGCGTTCCATTTCCAGGCGGCAAGATAGCCGAGGCAGGTGCCGACGACGGCCAGGCCGATCGCGACATAGACCATGTGGTGCAGCCGACGCACGAGCAGCTCCGCGGCGGCGGCGGGCACGACGAGCATCGCCACCACGAGCACGGCCCCCACCACCTCGAAGCCGGCCACGGTCGCCAGCGACGTGGCGGCGAGCAGGCCTCCCGTCACCGCGGCCACGGGCACGCCCGCCGCCCGCGCGGCATCCGCGTCGAAGGCCGTGAACACCTGCAGCTTCCAGGTGGCGATCGCGGCCAGGGCGATCAGCGTCAAAACAGCGGCCGCTGAAAGAAACCCGCGCGGCACCTCGATCCCACCCAGCGACACGGTGTCGAAGGGCACGAGTTCGAGGATGCCGTAGAGCATGCACGAGGGATCGAGATCGACCCGCGAGGCAGCCGCCGTCACGATCACCACGCCGAGGGCGAAGAGCGACGTGAAGACGACGCCCGTGCCCGCGTCGTCGGCGAGGCCGCCGGCCGACCGCACGAGCCGCGTGAGCCAGACCGTGAGGAGCGACGTGGCGATGGCCGCGGCGAACACGAGCAGGCCGCCCGGCCGGCCACCGGCCAGCACGGCCACCGCGATGCCGGGCAGCACGGCGTGGCCGATCGCATCCCCGAGCAGGCTCATGCGGCGGACGACGAGGAGCGTGCCGACGACCGCGCAGGCGGCCGCGACGGTGGCCGCGGTGGCGATCGCCCAGCCGTGCATCGCTGCGGCGCCACCGAACGACAGTGAGTGAAAGAACATGTCCGTCAAGGCGGCCTCACGCCTCCGGTGGCTCGAGCGCCACTCGTTCGCGTCGGCGGGCGAGCCAGCCCCGCCGCGGCGCGATCATGAGCGACACGCCGCAGATCGCCGCCGCCGCCAGCACCACGAGCGGCCCGGTGGGCATGCGGGGCACGACGGCGCTGGTCGCCACGCCGGCGACCGCCGCCGCGAGGCCGAACACCCCGCCGAGGGCGAGCAAGGTGCCCACGCGATCGGTCCACTGCCGCGCCGCGACCGGCGGAATCACCACGAGCGCCGTCACGAGCACCGCGCCGGCGGCGGGCAGCCCCACCACGACCATCACCGCCACGAGCGTGACGAGCACCTGATCGATCAGGCCCACCGGCCAGCCGGTCGCGGCGGCGAAGTCGGCGTCGAAGGCGACGAGCGTGGCTTCCTTGAGCCCGAGCAGCACCACGGCCACGGCGGCCGCCGAGACGAGGGCCAGGACGAGGGCGTCGCGGGCCGTGAGCGCGGCGGTGTGGCCGAGCAGAAACTGTTCGAGGCCGGCGCTCCCGGGCAGCCCGCGGGCCGTGATGCCGGAGAGGAGCGCGATGCCGAGGCCGAAGCCGACGCCGATCACGATCGCCGTGGCTGCGTCGTCGCGGGTGCGGGTGAACCGCCGCACGAGCACGAGCGCCGCCAGGCCGGCGACGGCCGCAACGAGGGCCCCGGCCAGCAGCGTGGGGAGATCACGGCGGCCGGTGAGCAGAAAGGCGCCGGCCACGCCCACGAGCGTCGAGTGCGCCGCCGCATCGCCGATGAGCGGCCGCTTCCGCAGCAGGCTCAGGCTGCCCACGATGCCGGCGGCGAAGCCCACGGCCGCGACGCCGGCGGCGACCACGAGCGTGTTGTGCGTGAGGGCTCCGGTGGCGAGGCATGCAGTCGAGATCATGGGGTGCGGCCCCGGGCGGCGACGGCCTGGCCGATCTCACGCAGAAGATCCACCTGGCCGGCGTAGGTCCGCCGCAGGTTATCGGGCGTGAGCACCTCGGCGGTCGGCCCGGTGGCGACGAGCCGCATGTCGATGAGCGCGACGCGGTCGAACCACTCCGCGGCGGTCCGCAGGTCGTGGTGCACGACGATCACGAGCCGGCCTTCCGCCCGCAGCGCGGCGAGCACACCGAAGATCTGCTCCTGCGAGCGGGCATCGACGCCGGCCATCGGCTCGTCCAACAGATAGACCTCGGCCTCCTGGGCGAGCGCCCGCGCGAGAAACACCCGCTGCTGCTGGCCCCCCGAGAGCCGCCCGATCTGCCGGTCGGCCACATCGACGAGCCCGACGCGGTCGAGGCAGTCGCGAGCCAGCGCCCGCTCGCGCGGCCCTGGACGACGAAACCAGCCGAGCCGGCCGTAGGTGCCCATGAGCACCACGTCCATCACGCTCACCGGGAAATCCCAGTCCACCGTCTCCCGCTGCGGCACGTAGCCCACGCGGCCGCGGACCTCGCCGAGCGGCCGCCCCCAGAACCTCACGTAGCCATGCACGAGCGGCACGAGGCCGAGCCCGCTCTTGAGCAGCGTGCTCTTGCCGGCGCCGTTGGGCCCGATGATCCCGAACAGGCAGGGAGCGTCGATCGCCAGATCGATGTTCCAGAGCACGGGCCGGCCGCCATAGGCGACGGTCACGTCGTGAAACTCGACGAGCGGGGCTTGGGTGCGGGCGACGTCGGCCACGTCACCGTCCTCCCGTCGCGGCGTCATCCTGGGCGTCGGCTGCTTTCAGGCCCGCGACGATCGTCTCGACATTGGCCCTGAGGGCACCGGCGAGCGTGTCGGCCCCACTGCCGGCCGCACCGAGCGAATCGGAATAGAGGCGGCCTCCGAGGGCCACGACATGGCCGCGGGCCGCGGCACCCTCGACGAGCGCCGCCACGTTGCGGTCCGATACGCTCGTCTCGACGAACACCGCCGGAATTTTTCGCTCCACCAGCAGATCGACGAGCCGATTGATGTCGCCGAGCCCGGCCTCGCTCTCGGTGCTGGTGCCCTGCACGCCCACCACCTCGATGCCATAGGCCCGACCGAAATACTGAAAGGCGTCGTGAGCGGTCACGAGCACGCGGCGGTCGGCAGGAAGCGTCGTGATCCGGTCACGCAACTCGCCGTCGAGAGCGACGAGCGAGGCGGCATGCGCCGCGGCCCGCGATGTGTATTCCGCGGCGTGCTGCGGATCGAGTGAGCCGAGCGCCTTGGCCACCGCCGCCGGGCAGCCGCTCCAGAGCGACGCATCGAACCAGACGTGCGGGTCGTACAGATCCGTTGCCACCGGCAGAAGCCGATCCTTCGGCAGCGTGTCCGCGACCGCCACGACCGGCACCTTTCGGCCGAGCCGCTCGAGCAGATCGGCGAGCTTCCCCTCGAGGTGCAGGCCGGAGGCGACCACGAGATCGGCAGCCGCGAGCCGATCGGCATCGCGGGGCGTGGCCCGATAGGAATGGGGATCGATGCCGGCGGCCATGAGGCAGTCGATCGCCACGCGATCGCCGCCCACCTGCCGCACGAGATCGGCGACGACCGTCGTGGTGGCCACCACCCGCACCTTGTCGTTCGCCCCGCGGCTGAGCCGAGTGTCGGACCGCGGACCGCAGCCGGTGGCGACCATCACGGCCAGCATGACCAGCGTGAACGGCAGGGTTTTCGATGAACCAAAAATCATTCTGAGGGGCCTCAAAAATGAGGATACCGGGGCGTCGCCCTGCCCTGCAACTCGGTCGCCCACACACCGGCGCGTTGACCAGAATGTTCCATACTCGTAAGGTCTCGGTGAATCCTGCGTCGCGCGGAAGGAGCCCCCGGTGGAATCGACCTATTTCAAGCGATTTCGCATGGAAGCGGATCTCGGCCCACCCCGGCCGGAGCCCCAGCTGCCCCCCGGCTACCGGTTCGTGGCCTGGAACGACGCCATTCTCGACGTCCACGCCCGCACGAAATACCGGGCCTTCCGCGACGAGGTCGATGCCCTGGTGTTCCCCTGCCTGGGGAGCCTCGAGGGCTGCCGCCGGCTGATGCACGAGATCCGCCGCAAGTCGGGATTCCTCGCCGAGGCCACCTGGCTGATCGCCCGCGGCTCGTCCCCTGCCGACCTCCAGTGGTGCGGCACGATCCAGGGCGTGATCGACCGCGGACGAACCGGCATGATCCAGAACATCGGCATCGTGCCCGGACATCGCGGACAGGGGCTTGGCACCTGCCTCGTCGAGCGGGCCTTCGCCGGCTTCCGCTGCCACGGCCTCCGCTCAGCCTCGCTCGAGGTGACGGCCGAGAACTGCGGCGCGGTGCGGCTCTATCAGCGACTCGGCTTCCGCCGCACGAAGACCGTCTACAAGTCTTCCGACTCCGGCCAGGCGTCTGAATCCAGAACGTCCGACCTCGGCACGCCGTCGCTGGGCGTCGTCGCCGGCCGGACAGCGGCGGCCCTCTCCTGACCGCCCGCGGATTCGCATCTTGAAGCAGACACTGT
>JBILVW010000459.1:0-2553 GCA_044370205.1 Pirellulales bacterium
TGGGCCCGCAGGTTGAGCTGCCGCTTGAGCTGGCCACCGGCCTCGATCGCCGGCAGGCTCCACGAGACCCGGGAGCCCGCAATGCTGTAACCATCGGAGGCCTCGAGCGGCACCAGGCCCTCATCCCAGGAGATGTCGAGTGCCATCGGCGTGGAGGCCGCATTGCCTGTGTTGCGGATGGTGGCGACATATTCGGTGACACTGCCAGAGAGCGAATCGATGGGGCCGCTCAGGTCGAGGGCGACCGCGGCCGCCGCCGGCGGCGCGGTGGGCGTGACGCTCGCTGTCGCAGCGGGAAAAGGGGCGGGGGCGGCGATCGGCGGCACGACGATCGATGGCGTCGCGGGCTGCGTGACCGCAGCCGGCGGCGCGAGGGCCGGTGTCTGAGGAACAGCGGCGGGCTGCTGCACGACGGCCGGCGGTGTGATTGCCGCCGAAACCTGCACGCACTCGGTCGCCCCGCCCACGAAGCGGTGCGCCTGGTCGAGAATCTCGACGCGATGGCACTGACGGCCCGGCTCGTCGAGCGTGAACTCGAGGGTCACCCGCCGGGCCGTGCCGGCCGCGAGATCGACCGTGCCCTTCTGCTCGATCGGGCTCTTCGAAGCCTCGTGGTGAAAGCCAGAGTCGAAGTAGTCAATCACCCGCAGCTTCTCGAGATTGCGACCCGATCGGTTGACGAGCTCCACGTCGAACGAGACCTTCTCGCCCACCTTGCCCACGAGCGGACCGCGGATGTTGACGAGCACGTCGTCCTCCGCCGAAGCCGCTGCGGGCATGACCGCGCAGGCCGCCGCGACGACGAAACCGATCACCCGAATCCAAACCCGTTCAGCCACATCGGACATGCAGAGAGCCCTCGGCCCCACGACACCCCGCCGCAAGGTGTGGAAAGGCTACCACGGGGCCGCGCCGGGGGTGAATCTCAGTCTTCCCTCTCTGACAGGGAGGGGTTGCCCGCGTCCTCGAGCCGGGCTGTGGAAGCAAGCGCAGGCATGGATGCCGAAGCGCAGCGGACACGCAGTGAACGGAGGCCTGGAGGGCCGAAGAGAACGTCCGGCGAGAGGATGCGGGCAACCCCGACGCCCCGGAGCAGACGTTTGTAGCTCGGGCCTGCGGCATTCGTACCGCTTGCCGCACACGGCGTGTGCGGACTACGGGGGGAGCGGACAACGGGCGTCAGTCGCTGGCACGGTGGCGGACGATTTCCCCTTCCGCCATGTAGATCACGTCCTCGGCGATGTTCGTCGCCATGTCGGCGATCCGCTCGATGTGCTTCGACACGGAGTTGATCCGCAGCAGGTTCTCGACGCCGTCGGGATCGTCCTTGACGCCCTGGAGCACGCGGCGGCGGATCTTCTGCCGGTCGAGATCGACCGCATCGTCCTCCTCGCGAACCTGCCGGGCCAGCGTCGGGTCGCCGTTGACGACCGCGTCGAGGCACTGCTTCACCATTTCCTGGGTCTTCATCGCCATCGTGCGGATCTCCGGCGGCAGCTCGCACGACTTTCCCGCGGCCAGCTGCGACACCCGCTTGGCGATGTTCTTGGCGAGATCGCCCATCCGCTCGAGATCGTTGTTGATCTTGAGCACGGCCACCACGAACCGAAGATCGGCCGCGACGGGCTGGTAGAGGGCGAGCACCTTGAGGCACTCCTCCTCCACCTCCACCTCCATCCGGTCGATCTCCTCGTCATTGTTCATCACCCGCTGCGCCAAATGCGCGTCGCGGTTGATGAGCGCCGTGATCGACTTCGAGATCGCCTCCTCGACGAGCGTCCCCACGCGGAGGATCCGCTCTTTGAGCTGCTCGATCTGGCGTTCGATGTGCTTGGTCATGCGGCGTCTCCGGGGGCGAATCAGCCGAAGCGGCCCGTCACGTAGGCTTCGGTCTCGCGGAGCACGGGCTTGGTGAAGATCTCGGTCGTGGGGCCGTATTCGATGAGCCGGCCGAGATACATGAAGGCGGTGTAGTCGCTCGTGCGGCTCGCCTGCTGCATGTTGTGGGTGACGATGAGCACGGAGTAGCGGCCCCGCAGTTCCTGGATGAGGTCCTCCACCTTGCCCGTGGCGATCGGGTCGAGGGCCGAGCAGGGCTCGTCGAGCAGAAGCACCTCCGGCTCGGCGGCGATCGCCCGCGCGATGCAGAGCCGCTGCTGCTGGCCGCCGGAGAGGCCGAGGGCGCTGTCGTGGAGCCGGTCCTTCACCTCGTCCCAGAGGGCGGCGCCCCGCAGGCTCAGCTCGCACACCTCGTCGAGCACGGGCCGGGAGTTCTCGCCGTCGATCCGCAGCGAGTAGACGACGTTCTCATAAATGCTCATCGGGAATGGATTCGGCTTCTGAAACACCATGCCCATCCGCTTCCGCAGCTCGATCACGTCCATCCGCGGGTCGTAGATCGAGTCGCCGGAGAGCCGCATGTCGCCGGTGATCCGCACGTTCTGCACGAGGTCGTTGAGCCGGTTCACGCTCCGCAAGAGCGTCGACTTGCCGCAGCCGCTCGGGCCGACGAGCGCCGTGACCTTCCCGTGCGGCACCGGCATCGTGATCCGG
>JBILVW010000085.1:0-9284 GCA_044370205.1 Pirellulales bacterium
CACTGGGCCGGTCTGCCGGCTCTGTCGTCGCGACGGGCTGAAGTTGTTTCTCAAGGGGAGTCGCTGCGACACCCCGAAGTGCGCCTTCGAGCGTCGGGCCACGCCTCCCGGCATGGTGCAGAAGCGTCGAAGCAAGCCCACCGACTACGGCCTCCGTCTGCGTGAGAAGCAAAAGGTGAAGCACTTCTACGGTGTGCTCGAGCGGCAGTTTCGCACGTACTTCGCCCGGGCCGTGCGGGGCAAGGGCAACACCGGCGAGACGCTGATGTCGCTGCTGGAACGACGTCTCGACAACGTGGTGCATCGCCTCGGATTCGCGGCGTCCCGCGCTGCAGCCCGGCAGATGGTGATGCACGGCCACATCACGGTGAACGGCCGGCGGCTCGATGTGCCGAGTTATCTCGTCAAGGCGGGGGATCTCGTCCGGGTGAAGAACCGCGTACGGAGCCTGCAGCTCGTGCATGCGGCGTTGGTGGAGTTTCGCCGCGACGTGCCGGGGTTCCTGTCTCGGGGTGAAACCGCCGTTCCGGAGGGGCGGGTTGATCGCCTGCCTGCTGCCGACGACATCTCGATTCCGGTGCAGGCGAACCTGATCATCGAATTGTGTTCCAAGTAACAGCCCAGTAACAGCCCACGCGTCACAGTCAGAAGGAGTTTCGTATGCATATCCGCTGGCGGGGTCTCGAGCTCCCGGGTTCGGTGACCGCCGACGCCAAGACGCTGTCGCCGACCTACGGCAAGTTCGTTGCCGAGCCTTTTGAACGAGGGTTCGGCACGACGGTCGGCAACAGCCTCCGTCGAGTGCTGCTCTCGAGCCTCGAGGGCAGTGCGGTCACGCAGATCAAGATGGCCGGCGCCCTGCACGAATTCACCACCATCAAGGGGGTCGCCGAAGACGTCACGGATATCGTGTTGGCGGTGAAGAGCCTGGTCGTCAAGAACCACAGCGAATCCACCCGCGTCGTGCGGGTGGAGAAGTCGTCTCGCGGCCCGGTCACCGGGGCTGACGTCCAAGTGGACGACGCCGTCGAGATCGTGAACAAGGATCTCGTGTTGGCGACGCTGACGGATGACGTCCCTTTCGAACTCGAGATGGTCGTGGAAAACGGCCGCGGCTACGTCCCTTCGAGTGAGCAAAGCCAGGCTTCCCAGGAAATCGGAATCATTCCGGTCGATGCAGTGTTCAGCCCGGTCACCCGGGTGAAGTACGAAGTCGAGGAAACCCGCGTCGGGCAGAAGACCAACTACGACAAGCTGACGCTGGAAATCTGGACCAATGGCACGGTGACGCCGGAAATGGCGCTCGTCGAGGCAGCGAAGATCCTGAGAAAGCACCTCAATCCGTTTGTTGGCTACACCCAGCCCGGCCCCGGCCTTGCCCTGCCGGCGGCAGGGAGTGTGTTCAGCGTCGAGGCGCCGCTCGAGAGCCGGCTCGGAATGCTCGTGTCGGATTTGCGGCTGTCACTTCGGGCCAACAATTGTCTGGAAGAGGCGGGAATCTCCTCGCTGCGGGATCTTGTGTCCCGCAGTCGGGATGAGCTGCTCGAAATGCGTAATCTCGGCGAGACCACGCTGCAGGAGGTCGAGGAAAAGCTGCGGGATTTGGGCCTGCACCTCGGCATGGAAGTGCCAGCCGGAGCCGGTGCCTGACAGGCCGCGCCCCGCCTGACGAGACCATCACGAACCAAGGAACTACGACATGCGTCACCGTCGCAAAGGCCGCGTCCTCGGCCGGAGCCCATCCCACCAGCGTGCCTTGTTGAGGAATCTCGCCTCGGCGCTGATGCTCACCGAGCGCGAAACCGATGCCGGTGAGGTGGGCTCGCCGAAGGTGGCGGGGCGGATCGTGACCACCGTCGCCAAAGCCAAGGAAGTGCGTCCGCTCGTGGAGCGGTGCATCACGATCGCCAAGCGGGGTAACGCCGCCGCCGACAAGGCTCGGGAATTCGGCACCGCGGCCGAACGCGACACCGCCGACTGGAAGAAATGGCGGCAGAGTGAGCAGTGGCAAAAGTGGGCCCATGCCATGTCGCCGGCCGTCGCGGCCCGCCGCCGGGTGATCCAACTGCTCGGTGACAAGCAGGCCGCGCGAATCGTGTTCGAAAAGATCGCCCCCCGGTTCGTCGATCGACCAGGTGGCTACACCAGGATTCTCAAGTTGGCGACGCCGCGGCTTGGGGATGCCGGCCCCCGGGCCGTGCTGGAGTTCGTCGGTGCCGATGTCTCGGCCGGCCGAACGGCAGCCCCCAAGGTGGAATCGGCCCGCCCGGCTCGCACGTAGCTCCCGAACGCGGTACAGTGGATGGAGTGGGTCGTTCGGCTCCTCTCCTGCTACCGCGAGGGTCTCATGTGCCGTCTGCTCATGTGCCGCGTGAAAGTGTCTTCGCTCGGGCGAGCTCTGTGCGTCTCAGCCTCGATCCTCGCCTTCTGCGGCCCGGCCTGGTCTGCCGACGACCACTTCGGCATCGAGCCGGTCAAATTCATCAACGAGCAGGTCTCGGCCGGCTGGGCCGACGCCAAGCTTCAGCCCTCCGCGGTCGCGACCGACGGCGAATGGTGCAGGCGGGTGTTTCTCGACCTCGTGGGCCGGATTCCCTCGGTGGTGGAGCTCGAGCGGTATCTCCATGACTCGACGCCGACCAAGCGGGCGGATCTCGTCGAGCGTTTGCTCGGCGAGGAATACGAGGACGAATACGCCCGCAACTGGACCGACGTCTGGACGATGGTGCTCATCGGTCGCGACACCGAAAACGAGCAGGTGAACCGCTCGGGCATGCGGCAGTGGCTGCGGCGGGCCCTCGCCAAGAACATTCACTACGACCAGTTCATGGAAGAACTTGTCACGGCAACCGGTGGAAACACAAACCGCAAAGATCTCGCCGGTTTCAATGGCGCCACCAACTTCCTCAGCGGGAAGATGGTCGAGATGGGCGTCGCGAACGGGGTGCAGGCCACCGCCAAGACCGCGCAGATCTTCTTGGGCGTCCAGGTGCAGTGCACGCAATGCCACAATCACCCGTTCAACAAGGGCAAGCAGAATCAGTTCTGGGAGCTGAATGCCTTCTTTCGGCAGACGCGGTCGCTCGACCGCCAGGAAGGGAGCGGCGATGTGCAATGGGTGGAACTCGTCGATGAGGATTTTGCAGGCGAGGGGGGAAAGCCCGAGGAAGCCGAGCTCTATTACGAACTCCGCAACGGCCTCATGAAAGTTGCGTATCCCGTCTTCATCGACGGCACGGAGATCTCCAAGAGCGGGTACATGCCCGGGAAGATGGAGGACGGCACCGCCTACGGCGTGCATCGCCGCAAAGAACTGGCAAAGCTGATCAAGACGAGCCCGAATTTCCCCAAGGCGATCGTCAATCGGGTCTGGGGGCACTTTCTCGGCTATGGGTTTACGAAGCCGGTCGATGACCTCGGCGACCACAACCCGCCGTCGCACCCAGAATTGCTCGACGGCCTGGCGGAGCGTTTTCGCGAGCAGAGCTTCGACCTCAAGGAACTGATGCGCTGGATCGCGCTCTCCAAGCCCTACGCCCTCTCGAGCAAGACGACGCCCCGCAATGCGAGCGACGATCCGTCGGTCGGAGAGAAGCCGAAGTTCAGCCACTTCTACCTACGACAGATGCAGGCGGAGCAACTCTATGAGTCGCTGCTCACGGCCACCGAGGCCGACAAGGCGGCCGGCGAGGAGGGGGCTCGCAAGAAGGATGCCTGGATGTCGCAGTTCGTGATCGCCTTCGGCACCGACGAAGGGGACGAGACGACGACCTTCAACGGTTCGATCCCCCAGGTGCTGATGATGTTCAACGGTGAACTCGTCAAGCAGGCGACGAGTACCGGCAAGGGTGGGTTCCTCGATAAGGTGGCCAAGGGGTCGGGCACGAACGAGGAGAAGGTGCGGTCGCTCTACATGGCCGCCCTGGCCCGCAAGCCCTCTGCCAAGGAGACGGCGGCGGCCAACGTGCTGCTCGTGGAGCGAAAGGGAGACGTGGTCGGCGCCCTCCAGGACATCTGGTGGGCCGTCCTGAACTCCAACGAGTTCATCATCAACCATTGAGTGTTGACCACCGGTCGGGGCTGCCCGTGCCCTCTCGCCGGACGATCGCTGCGGCCAGTGAGGCGACTCATGCCGCCCGCGAGCCGGGGCAGGCCCATCGAGGTCGCCCTCAGGATCCCGGATGGCATCCCGGGCGGGCGCTGGTGATTTTGAGCGGGAAAGTCGATATCATGGCAAAGTTGGTCATCCGGGGCAGCCTTACCTCCAAGGAGTGCGATCATGTCTCGCCTGTTCGGTGTTCCCGCCGGCATGTCCCGGCGCCACTTCGTGAGCCACATGGCCGGTGCGGCGGCGCTCGCCTCCCCAGCGACGGCGTTCACCAACTCGCTCATGGCCAATGCCGCCGACATGAAGAAGCGGCACAAGGCGGCCATTCTCCTGTGGATGGGGGGTGGCCCCAGCACGATGGACATCTGGGACCTGAAGCCCGGCGCGCCGACCGGCGGCGAGTTCAAGCAGATCTCCACCAGCGCCGACGGCGTCGCGATCAGCGAGCACATGCCGCTGATGGCCAAGCAGATGCACCACATGGCCATCGTGCGGTCGATGAGCACCCGCGAGGCCGACCACATGCGCGGCCGCTACTACATGCACACCGGCTACGTGCCAAATCCCAACGTCGAGCACCCTGGCTACGGCTCGGTGATCGCCCATGAGTTGGCCGATCAGGTCGCCGGCCTCGAGATTCCGCCCTTCGTGTCGGTCGGTGGCGGCAGCGTCGGCGCCGGATTCCTCGGCATGACCTGGGCACCGTTCGTCGTCGATTCCAATGGCAACGTCCGAAACCTCGATGGCGGCATCGACCGTTCCCGGATCGATCAGCGGCTCAAGATGCTTGCCACGATCGAAGATAAGTTCATCGGCGAGAAGCGTGGCAGTGCTGCGGAGGAACACCGCCGAGTGATCGACAAGACGACCAAGCTCATGTCGAGCAGCCAGATGGAGGCCTTCAAGGTCTCCAAGGAACCGCCGGAGATGCTCGAGAAGTATGGGGCCAATAACTTCGGTCGCGGCTGCTTGATGGCCCGGCGGCTCGTGGAGCGTGGCGTGCCTTTCGTCGAGGTCGATCTCGGCGGCTGGGACATGCATGCCGACATCTTCGCGACTCTGCGCGATCAGCGGCTGCCGGTGCTCGACCAGGCGATGAGTGCCCTCGTCAGCGACCTGGCGGAGCGAGGCATGCTCGAGGACACCGTCGTGATGTGGATGGGCGAATTCAGCCGCACGCCGAACATCAACGGCGGTGGTGGCCGCGACCACTGGGCCCGGAGCTGGAGCACCGTCGTGGGTGGCGGCGGCTTCAAGCGAGGCGTCGTCGTGGGCGAGACCAGCGCCGACGGCAAGGAGGTGGTCACGGAGCCCTACACCTCCCAGGATCTGATGGCGAGCGTGCTCAAGTCGCTCGGCATCTCATTGGAAACGACCTTTACCGCCAAGAATGGCCGGCCTATGAAGATCGCGAACTCCGGCAAAGTCATCAAGGAACTGTTCGCCTGAGCCCCCTGCCCGCCGACCAGTCGATGGTGGATCCAGCCTCGCGGCCCCCGTCGGAATCGGCGGGGGCCGCGAGCGTTGCAGGGGCGCCCGGCGGCACGCCAACGGTGCTCCGTCTCGTGCTGCCTGTGCTGGCCGAACAGGTGCTGGCGCTGTCGGTGGGATTCACCGACAAGTGGCTCGCCGGGAATCTCTTTCCCGGGGCCGAGTCGCTGGCGGCTGTCGGGCTCGTCGCCTATGCAATCGGCTTCCTGCCGGTGCTCTTCGCCGTGCCGGCGGTGGCGGCGACGGCCATCGTGGCGCGGCACGTCGGGGCGGGGGACTTGGCAGCCGCGAGGCGGGCCGCCGCACATGCCTTCCTGATCGGCGGCGGACTGGCCGGCGTGGCGATGGCGGCGGCCGCCATGTCCGGCTCCAGCGTTTCCAGCCTTCTCGGCCTGCCTGCCGACAGCGGCATCCTCGCCGACCGCTATCTCGCGATCGTCATCGCGGGGCTGCCGGCCATGCTCGTGATCCAGGTCGGTGTCGCGGTGCTGCGTGGTGGCGGCGACATGGTGGCGGGGCTGATCGCGATGTCGGTCGTCAATCTCGTGAATGCGGGCCTGAGTTTTGCCCTGGGAGTGGGCTTCGCGGGGCTCCCGCGGCTGGGCTGGGATGGCCTCGCCTGGGGCACGCTGGCGGGCCACGTCTGCGGCGCGGCGTGCGTGGTGGCGCTGATCAGCCGGCCCGGATGCAGGCTGCGGCCCACGTGCGCGGACTGGCGTCCGCAGGCGGAATGGTTTCGGCGGCTCTGGCGGGTGGGCCTGCCGGCAGGCCTGGACGCAGCCGCCAATGCGGCCTGCCATCTCGCGTTTCTACGGATCGTGAACCGGCTCGGCAACGTCGATGCCGCGGCCCACTCCGTCGCCATCACGATCGAATCGCTGGCCTTCCTGCCGGGCAGCGCCTTCGGAGTGGCGGCCGCCACACTCTCCGGCCAGCTGCTCGGGGCCCGCGACGAGCGTGGGGCTCGCCGGAGTGTCTGGGCGGCGGCGGCGGCCTGCACGGCGCTCATGTCCACGGTCGGGCTGGCCTTTCTCTGGTGGGCCGAGCCGCTCGCGGCCTGGTTCACCGGTGGCGCTGGCCGTCAGGCGGCCGTCGCGGCGCTCACGGCATCTCTGGTCCGGATCGTGGCCTTCGCCCAGCCGCCCCTGGCTCTGCTTATGGTCTGTTCGGGCGGACTCCGTGGCGGCGGGGCCACGCGGCCGCCGCTGATCGTCAATTTCCTGGGGCTGGTGGTGATCCGGCTGCCGCTGGCCATGCTGCTGGCATGGCCCGAGATCGAGCTGCCCGGCGGATGGGGCACGATCCGGGCGTGCGGGCTCGGGGCGGTCGGTGCCTGGTATGCGATGGCGGCTGACCTCACGGCACGGGGTCTCGCCATGCTGATCATCTTCTCACGACTGCGGTGGTCGCGGGTGTCGGTCTGACTTCCGGCCGGTGCGCGGCCGCGGATTGGCATGGCCTTGCCGACCGCCGACGCTACACTTTCCGTCGGACGCAGAGGCGCGAGGAGTCATTCAACGGATGGCAGCGGTCGATCTCGACATCGAACATTGGAGCTCGGCCGACGCATCCGAGCTCTACGAGGTGTCCCGCTGGGGCAACGGGTATTTCTCGGTCGGGCCGACGGGCAATCTGCTCGTTCATCCCGACAAGAATCCGACCAAGAGCATCGACCTCAAGGCACTGGTGGATCGCCTCCAGGTTCGCGGCATCGATCTTCCCATCCTGTTGCGGTTCGCCGAGATCCTCCAGCACCGGCTCGGTGAGATTCACGGCGCCTTCTCGGCGGCCATGAAGGAGGGCGGCTACCGCGGCGACTACTGCTGCGTGTATCCGGTGAAGGTCAATCAGCAGCGGCAGGTGGTCGAGGAGGTGCTCCAGTTCGGCAAGCCTTACCACTTCGGCCTGGAGGCGGGCAGCAAGCCCGAGCTGCTGGCCGTGATCGCGATGGCCGACAACGAGACGCCGATCATCTGCAACGGCTTCAAGGATGCCGAGTTCATCGAGACGGCGATGCTCGCCCAGAAGATCGGGCGGCACATCATCCCCGTGGTGGAGCGGTTCTCCGAGCTGCAACTGATTCTCGACTACGCCGAGAAGCTCGGCGTGCGGCCACGGATCGGCATGCGGGTGAAGCTCGCCACCCGCGGCAGCGGCCGCTGGCAATCGTCGGGGGGGTTCCGCAGCAAGTTCGGACTCACGGCGAGCGAGCTCGTGAAGGGACTGGAACTGCTGGCCTCCAAGGGACTCGAAGATTGCCTCCAGTTGCTCCACTTCCACCAGGGGAGCCAGATCACCAACATCCGCCACATCAAGGCCGCGCTCAACGAGGCCTCGCGGATCTACACCGAGCTGGTGAAACGAGGGGCGGGGCTGAAGTATCTCGACGTCGGGGGCGGGCTCGGCGTCGATTACGACGGCTCGCAGACCAACTTCGAGTCGAGCGTGAACTACAGCCTCCAGGAATACGCCAACGACGTGGTCTCCCACGTGCAGAATGCCTGCGACGAGGCGGGCGTCCCTCATCCGACGATCGTTTCGGAGAGCGGCCGCGCCATCGTGGCCTACCACAGCATGCTCATTTTCGGCGTGCTGGGCGTGTCGGAGCAGGGGGGAAATGGTGCCGTGACCGAGCCACCGGCCGACGCCGAGCAGCCGCTGCACGACCTGTGGGAAACGCACCAGAACATCAACGTGCGGAACGTGCTCGAGAGCTATCACGACGCCCAACAGGCGCTCGACACGGCGATGAACCTATTCGCCACCGGCTACCTGCCGCTCGATCAGCGGTCGGCGGTGGAGAACATCTACTGGGCGATCTGTCGCAAGATCTCCAGGCTTACGAAGGGCATGGAATACGTGCCGGAGGAGCTCGAGGGGCTCCAGGCCTCGCTCTCCGACACCTACTTCTGCAACTTCTCGCTCTTTCAGTCGATTCCCGACAGCTGGGCGATCAAGCAGCTCTTTCCCGTGATGCCGATCCACCGGCTCAACGAGCGGCCCACCCAGGCGGCCGTGCTCGGCGACGTGACCTGCGATTCCGACGGCAAGATCGACCAGTTCATCGACCGCCGCGACGTGAAGCGGACGCTGCCGCTGCACTCCTGGCAGAACGAGCCGTACTACCTCGGCGCCTTTCTCATCGGCGCGTATCAGGAGATTCTCGGCGATCTCCACAACCTGTTCGGCGACACCAACGCCGTGCACGTGAGCACCGACGACCGCGGCGAGGTGGTGGTCGACGCCGTGATCAAGGGCGACACCGTCCGCGAGGTGCTCGACTACGTCGAGTTCGACGCGAACGACCTCGTGCAGAAGCTTCGGCAGTCGATCGAGCAGGCCGTCCGCGAGGGCCGCATCTGCGACGGCCAGGCCGGCCGGTTCCTCAAGTTCTACGAAGAAGGCCTCGGCGGCTACACGTATCTCGAGGAGCCGGGCTAAGTGCCACGCGGATATCGCGCAGTCGCAGCGGGTGCGGGCTCGCGTGCAGATGCCGCTCGCAGGACGCGTGAGAGGCTGCCCATGGCCCAAGCCAACAGGTGGAAGCCGCCGGTCGCGGGCACGTGCTCGCCGCCGGCGGATTTTGACGTCGCATGCTCAACTGATGTGGTGCGCCAACTCTGGCAGTCAAAATTCACCGGCGGCTGCGCGCGACCCCCGACCGGCTCCCTCTGTTCGCCGGAAG